>NZ_AYZJ01000021.1:0-1275 GCF_001436615.1 Lacticaseibacillus camelliae DSM 22697 = JCM 13995 | reverse complement strand
AGGTCTTGTAGGATTCTGTATCAAGGTAGTTGGGGCCGCTAACGGTCGTCACTTTTTTGGTAAGCTAAATAAGCTTCGCCTGCTTGCTTTAAAAATGTGGTGGTTTGAACTACTATACGAATGTAGGAGCTTAAGACTCCGGGCTAATAGTGGACTTCGAGTCCGTGTATCGGTAACGATACTTTGTGCCCGCCATGACCATGGCGTATAGGCATTTCAGTGTCTTGTTCATGCAAGCCACGATGGCAACCTTATCTCGCTTCGGGATAGGTTGCTTTTTTAGTTGGTAGTAATAATCGACAATGTGATTGGGCGCGGCGGCTTGTTGGCGAATCATGTTTTTGACGATCAGATAAAGCAATGCACGGGCGTGAGGATTACCACGCTTGTTGATATGGTCTTGGCGCTGATACTTGCCAGATTGATAGCGATTCAAATCGATACCGACATACGCGTTGACTTGATTGGCATTATCAAAGCGAAGAATATCTCCAATTTCACCAACTAATTGAGCTGCCGATAACGCCCCGATACCAGGCATGGACTGATAGATCTGAAATTGTGCCAACGGCTCTGCGGTTGTGTTCATTTGTTCGCGCAGTATGTCTTCTTGCTTAGTCAACCCGATTAACTGGCGGCAATAATATTGCACTTCTTGGACTTGAATACTGTCGGAATCAGCGGCTGGATAACTATCTTTGGCATAACCAATCAGCTTCTCTGCGTATTTTAAGCCTTTAGCTTTGGACAGCTTCTTATCCGTTTCATTCATCAGCTTGTTCTTTAAGCAAGTACGTGAGATATGCCGTACAAAGTCTGGATGCGGAAACAGTAAGATCACGTTTAGCGCAAGCTTCGAAACTCGAGAACTAAAGAGCTTCTCCACTTCTGGAAAGGTCTGTTGGAGCGCAGTATAAAGCTTTAATCGGGTTAATTTGATATCATTCATAACCTGTTGGTAGAAACGATTTAACTGGCGTAACTGCTCATATTCTGGCCTCCAAGGTGTAGTCAGCCGATATTGATGATGCATCACAGACAAAGCGATTCTGTGGGCATCTTTTTGATCCGTCTTCACCCGTCGCAAAGTCTCTGAATGTAGATGTAACTCTAGCGGGTTCAATCGTCCATACCGCAATTGATGGTCTTGGCAGAAGCGTACCAGCGGCTGAGAATAGATGCCTGTGGCTTCAAAATAAACGACTGGGTCGTTGGCTTGCTTGATCATCTGATCCAGCTGTGCGAAACCGATCTGATTGTGCAAGCACTCAAACT
>NZ_AYZJ01000104.1:0-218 GCF_001436615.1 Lacticaseibacillus camelliae DSM 22697 = JCM 13995 | reverse complement strand
TTCGATCGTCACAACCACAATCTGTTTGTTCACGGCTACCGTGAGGAAGGCGCCATCACGACACCGTTCGACATGCGGGTCCTGAACCAGCTCGACCGGTTCCACTTGGCCAAGGACGTCGTTGAACACGTCCCAGGTTACGCGGAAAAGGGCGCGGCCTTCGTTCAGAAGATGGACGACACCCTGCAGTATCACTACGATTACATCCGCGACACCGG
>NZ_AYZJ01000020.1:0-70187 GCF_001436615.1 Lacticaseibacillus camelliae DSM 22697 = JCM 13995 | reverse complement strand
CCGGTAAGAATCGAGGTGAAGCCTCAATTCTCACCGGAACTAATCTTAGATTGTTTAAGTTTACTTGTTCAGCAGGTCCTTAAAGGCGGTTTCGTACTTTTGCACGTCGCCAGCTCCCATGAAGACCAGCACACCGTCCTTGTGCGCAAGCAGCGGTGAGACGTCTTCCAGCTGCAGCACCTGCCCGCCCTTGGGAATCTTGGCCACCACATCCGCGGCCGAAACCGAGCCCGAGGATTCGCGCGCGGAGCTGAAGATCGGCGTGACAAAGACCGAATCAGCCGTGTTCAGGACCGCGGCAAACTCGTCCAGGTAAGCAATGGTCCGCGAGAAGGTGTGCGGCTGAAACACCGCCACGATTTCCTTGTCTGGGAACTTCTGACGCGCAGCGTCCAACGTCGCCTTGATTTCATTTGGATGATGCGCGTAGTCATCGATGATGACCGTGCCCTTGACGTCAGTCTCAGAAAAGCGCCGCTTGACGCCCTTGAAGCCGGCCAGTTCACGGGCGATGTAGTCGGGGTTGAGCCCCTCCGCGTCGCTGACCGCCACGACCGCCAGAGCATTCAGCACACTGTGCTCGCCAAACAGCGGCACGAAGAAGTGACCGATCTTTTGACCGTCATGGTAGGCGTCAAACCCTGAGCCCTCAGTCGTCCGCTCAACATTTTTGGCTTGATAATCGTCTTGGTCTGACAACCCGTAGTAGTAGATCGGCACCTTGGCGGTGAGCTTACGCAGCCACTTGTCGTCGCCCCAGGCAAAAATGGCCTTTTTGACCTGGCTGGCCTCGGTCTCGAACGCGTCGTACACGTCCTCGATGCCTGTGTAGTAATCTGGGTGATCGAAATCAATGTTCGTCGCAATGAGGTAGTCCGGGTGATAAGCCAGGAAGTGCCGACGATACTCGTCAGCCTCGAACACGAAGAACTTCGAGTCCTTGGTCCCTTTGCCGGTACCGTCACCAATCAGGTACGAAGTCTTGTCGATCCCGCTCAGCGTGTGCGCCAAAAGTCCTGTCGTGGAGGTCTTGCCGTGCGCGCCGGCGACGCCGATGCTGGTGTAGTTTTCCAGTAGCTTGCCAAGATACTCGTGGTAGCGGAAAAATGGCAAGCCTAGCTCCTTGGCACGCTGCACTTCAGGGTGCTCATCGGTGAAGCTGTTGCCACAGATGATGGTGTAACCCGGCTTGATGTTGTCCGCGTCAAACGGCAGCATCTTGATCCCGGCGGATTCGAGCCCGCGCTGGGTGAAGGTGAACTGCGTGATGTCAGAGCCGAGCACCGTGTGGCCCAAATCGTGAAGGATGAGTGCCAACGCACTCATCCCTGAACCTTTGATCCCGATAAAATAATCGATTTCCTCTGTCATTGTCTGTTTCTACCCTTTCAGCTTAGTCGGCGTCCTGAGGCGTCGGCAAATCTTCTTTGTTAATGTACACGTCGCGCGGCTTCGCGCCATTTTGCGCGGCAATGTAGTGGCGGTCGGTCAGCTCGTCGATGAGCTTAGCAGCGCGATTGTAGCCAATGCTGAACTGCCGCTGCAGGGCCGAGGTCGAGATTGTCTCAACCGTCGCCACATATTTTAGCACTTGTGGGAACAACTCGTCCTGCGCTTCGATGGCCTGCGCTTTTTTGACCAGTTGGTGCGGATCGAACAGGTACTGGGCAGGTTGCTGCCGGCGCACAAAGTCCGTGACCTGCTCCAGCTCCGAATCAATAAACGCGCCTTGCAGGCGAACCGGCTGACTGGCCCCGTTACCTAGGTACAGCATGTCCCCGCGACCCAGCAGATTTTCCGCCCCGGCATGGTCGATGATGGTGCGCGAGTCGACCTGACTGGCCACCATGAACGCGATGCGGGTCGGGATGTTGTTCTTGATCGTCCCGGTGATGACATCCACGCTCGGCCGCTGGGTGGCGACAATCAGGTGAATGCCTGCCGCCCGCGCCTTGGCCGTGATCCTCGCGATGTAGTCCTGAATCTCGCTGGCGGCCACCAGCATGAGATCAGCCAGCTCGTCGATGATCACGACAATGCTCGGCATGACCTGACTGTCTTTGCCGTGCGCCCGCGCCAGCGCGTTGAACTGCGCCAAACTCCGCGCGTGGGCCGCCGCCATTTTCTCGTACCGCCGCTCCATTTCGTCCACGACCCACTTAAGCGCCGCGCTGGCACTCTTGGGGTCGGAAACGACCGGCGCGACCAGGTGCGGCAAGCCATCGTAAACCGCCAACTCGACGGCTTTCGGATCGATCAGCAGCAGGCGCACCTGCTGCGGCGTCGCCTTATACAGCAGCGACGTGATCAGGCTGTTAATGAAGACAGATTTCCCGGCTCCGGTCGCACCAGCGATCAGACCATGCGGCATCTTGGCCAAGTTCGCCACAACGGGTTGGCCAAACAAATTGACTCCAAGCGCTACCGTGAGCGGTGACTTAGCCTCACGAAAAGCCGGCGCAGCAAGGATTTCCTTGAGCATGACGGGCCGCGGTTTCACATTCGGCACCTCAATGCCGACCGTGCTGTGGCCGGGAATCGGCGCCTCGATGCGAATATCGCGCGCCGCGAGCGCCAACTTCAAGTCATCCTGCAGGTGAGTGATCTTGCTGACCTTCACGCCTGGCGCTAATTTCAGCTGGTACTGAGTGACGGTCGGACCCACCGTGCTGGTCACCACGTGTGCGTCGACGTGAAAATTGGCCAGGGCCGCATCCAGCTGCTCGGTCTGCTTGGCCACCCACGCGCGCTGCGCCGCTGTATCGGCCTGAACCGGTTCTTTCAGCAGTGATAAAGGCGGCAGCTGATATGCAGCGGTCACTGCCGGCTGTTTGGCGGGTTTTGGCCCCGCCTCAGTTGCGGTCGGTCGTGCGGTTGGCCCATCAGTTCGCGGCGTTGCGCCTTTGGCCGAATGAACGGCCTGATGCGTCGCCAAAAACGTTCTGACGCTGCTGGCAACCGCACGCGGATCTGGCCGCGTGGATAGACGCCGCTGGGGTTTGGGAGCAGCTTGCCGAGCCGCCTGATGGTCAGTCAGTAGTTCAGAGACAGTGGCCGGCACACGGCCATCCGCGTCTTTGATCTGAACCAGCGGTGTCGTTTGGGCGAGCTCACGGTCGACCTCTTCCGGAGCGACATCACGCGTCGCTGACCGGATTGGTTGCTTCGAGGCTTCACCACTGCTGTCATGCGCAGCGGCCCGCACCGAAACCGATTTGACTGATTCAACGTTTGCTGCTGAGTCGGCAGTCGTGGGTCGGTCAGGCTCCGCAACCGGCTGGCCGACCTCAGCCGAAGCACTTGTCTGGACCTCCTCGCCTGACTCGGTTTCAGGTTGGGCCCAGTCCACGCCCGGCCGCCCGTCATCGAGAATGTACAGTCGGGCCGGATCGACGGTCAGTTGCTGCACGATTTGAGCGTAGTCCACGGTGTCGCCTTGGCGCTGCCAGGCCACACTATCAGGCGTGGCCAGCGCGTCCAGCGGCGCCACGGCCAAGTCATCCTGCGGGCTTTTGCCGGCTGGTTCATGTTGCCGCAGCCTGCGCGGCGGCAATGGATACGCCGCTGGTTTGGTCGTCTGTTGCCGGTGAAACACCGGTCCATCATAATGCGCCATACCTAAGCCCCTTTCCAATTACATTCACCGCCTATTTTAGCATACGCGCACGATAAATCCGCCGCCTGCGATGAAAACGAACGGCTTTATTTTCACGCCAAGGCGACGACTTTTCATCCGCCCGGTGCCAACAAAAAAAACGGCTCTCACACGAGAGTCGTTTGCCTCAGGCCTGCGCCGCAACCACGGCTTCAGCCTGCTTAAAATCAAACGGGGTGCCAGCCGGAATACTGTCTGGCATCAGCAAAATGCCGCGCTTGTCTGGGGCCCCGGGAATCCCCAGCTCTTTGGCTGAGCTCAGCATGCCGTCGCTTTCCACGCCCATCAGCTCGCCTGGCCAGATGATTTTACCATCCGGCATCATCGCACCCGGCAGCGCCGCCACGACGGTTTCACCCAAGGCCGCATTCGGCGCGCCGCACACGATCTGCTCCTGATGGCTGCCAAAGTCGACCTTAGTGATGTGCAGGTGGTCGGACTTCGGGTGCGCCTTGAAATCAATGATCTTGCCGATCACAAACTTCGGCGTCTCCGTCAGCGGCAGTGCCCCAGGCAGGCCGGCACCTGAGATGGCGGCGTTCAGCTGACTACGCTGCGCCTCGTCCAGTGTGACCTGACCGCGCCCTTTGACCGGCACAATGGCGCTCACGTGGAAGAAGTTGAACCCAAGCGCTTGCCCGTGCTGATCGTAGATGCCGGTGATTCCGGCGCTGGTTTTGACGACCTCGTCTTCCTGGTCTGGCGCGAGAACTGCAACCAGCGTGTCTCCCCACGCGGTTTGATTATAACTAGTGATCAAAAAAAGTTCCTCCCAAATGACCTAGGCCAGGCTGCTGATAAAGTCCTCTACCTGCTGCTTGGTCTTGCGGTCTTTATTCACAAAGCGGCCGATTTCCTTGCCGTCTTCGAACGCGATGAAACTCGGAATGCCCATCACGCCCATTTCCTGTGCGACCTTAATGTTATCATCGCGGTCCACCTTGATAAAGGTGTAGTCGGCAAAGTCCTGCTCGATTTCCGGCATCGCCGGCTTGATAAACGCGCAGTCGGGGCACCAGCCCGCCGTGAAAAACAGCATTTGCTTGCCTGGGCCCTTGGCGGCATCCAGTATTTCGGCATCAGATTTGAACTCTTTCATTTTATGCACTCCCTGCTAACTTTTAATAAGGACATTATACAAAGATTGACGCTGGATAGCAATGCATGGCGGGACTTTTTCGGCTATACTGAAAGCCAAAAGGAGTCACGCCATGAAAAAAACAACCGCACTGGCCGCCAGCGTTTTGGGTCTCAGCACGCTGGCCGCGGCCACCACTTACCTCAACCATGTTTACTGGCACAAGACACTGCCCAATCGCCTGTTCAAGCGGGTGCAGCGCGAACTGGCCGCACCCAGCACGATCACCGGCGGCTGGATCGACATGAACCCTGACGCCAGCCTCGTCGATGGCAAACTGCTGGCCAGCTACCGCGGCGGCGTCACCACCACCTCTGGCACCTTCCACTTCACGGTCGCCGAAACTGGCAAGCTGGTCACCCTCGACCGCATCTAACCGTTGCGCCTAGCGCGACGGCTTTTCTTTGCCTTCGGGAAACCGCGCGAGCAGCTCGTAGATCCGCCCACCGCGGCTGGCAAATTTGTGCTCGTACTCGGTTTCCACGTTGTCTTGGACCCGGCCGTCATGGTGCAGATCCAGCGCGACCAGCTCGAAAGTCATGCCAAAATTGTTCATGCTGACCAGCGAGTACTCGAAAAATCCCTGATTGTCGGTTTTAAACTGCAGCTGCCCGCCGGCCGGCAAAATGGCCTGGTACTGCGCTAGAAAAGTCTTGTAGGTCAGCCGCCGCTTTTCATGGCGGCTCTTCGGCCAGGGATCGGAGAAGTTCAAGTACAACCCCGTGATCTCCCCTGGCTCAAAATAGGTGGTCAGGTCTGCCCCGTCGCCCAAGATCAGCTGCAGGTTGGGCAGCTTCAGCGCCACCTGTTTGCGCAGGATGTAGGCGATGGCAACTTCCTGGATCTCCAGCGCAATGAAGTTCCGGTCCGGGTGCAGCTTGGCCATTTCCGTGATGAATTGGCCCTTGCCGGAGCCCACTTCCAAAAACAGCGGCTGCGGTTTTTCAAAGCGGGCCTGCCACTTGCCTGGCATCCCCTCCGGCCGCACGCTGAGGTATTCGGGGTGGGCGTCAATGAGCGGCGCCGCCCACGGCTTGTTCCTTAATCGCATAACGTTCTCCTTCTCATGGCAAGGACCGCGCAAACTGCGCGGTCCTTTTTCATTGCGCCAAGCTCAGCTGCTGGAGCTGAGTCAGCGCCTGATTCATTTCCGTGTAACGTTGCGCAGCGTACTGCGCCGCCACCTCGTGCAAAAGGTGAAGCCGGCCGTACCAAGTGATGCGCTGCAGCAGGTCTGAAGTCAGGCTGCTGCCATAGGCGCGCAGCCAGTCTTCCCACTGCGGCCGCGGCACGTAATTGATCAGGACCACGCTCAGATCAAAGGCGATGTCCCCGAGGCTGGCCTGATCCCAGTCCACCAGGTACAACTGCTGAGAATCAGACAAGAGCCAGTTCTTATGGTTCAAGTCACCGTGGCAGACGCGCATTGGCGCCGCGCCCGGCATGACCTGCAGGGCCGTGATTGTCGCCTGGACCAGCGGGTGCTGGCGCAGCGATGCGGGCAGGCTAGATGCGACCTGGTCAAACAGCTGGCGCGGCGTTTGCGGCGAACCGCCAACTTTTTTCAGCATTCGCCTTAGCAGCACCGAGTTGTGCACCTTGCCAAGCAGCTGCGCCACCATCGGACTATTCATTTGCGCGCGGGTCAGCGTGTGGCCATTGACCCAGTCCTGAGCGGTCAGGACGTCGCCGGTCGCAATGCGTTTGGTCCAGATCAGCTTAGGCGTGATGCCCTCGACAGATAAGGCCGCCAAAAAAGGGGACGCATTGCGTTTTAAAAAGAATTTCTCGTGGGCGTAGACGCCCATAAACGCACCACCGGTCGTGCCGCCTATTGGCTCCAGCGACCAGCCGGGTTCCAAATCGAACAATGCCGCTGCCTCCTTCGGCAGCCCCAATCACGGGACGAAATTTTAAAATCAGCTATAGACATCTTACAGAACCGGTGCGCCCCCGGTCAAGCCGGCATCAAGGGTTTTTTCCGCAGCCGCTGCGGCAGGTACCAAAAAGCGAACAGGACGGCTAAGACCAAGCCCCCGGCCCCAGCGCTCAAGGCAATCAGCCAGTGGCCCAGCACCAGCGGCCCGACCGTCAGCACCAGCGCAAACACGATCAGCAACACCGCGGTCAGGTGCTGAAACGCCGCCCGCTGCTGACTGGCCGGCACCGGATAAAGCCGCGCCATCACCATCTCCGAGTAAGCAAAGGCCAAGGGCAGCAGCTGAAAGCCGACAAGGTACACCAGCAGCGCTGCGACCAGGGCCGCCAGCCACCACACCTGGATCAGCGCGAGCACGACGGCGCCGACAACCACCAAGCGCACCCACAGGCCGAGGTAAGTCGTTTGGCGCAAAAAGCCGCGCAGGTACAGGTAGGACCAAGTGTGGGCAGGCGTTTTGCGCACCAGCGGCAGGAAAATGTCCAGCCACTTACGGCGATGCACACCGGAATTGAGTCCGGGCACGTCAGTGAATAAGTTGTAAAAGCGGTACAGCCGATCCATGCGCTTGGTTTCGCTGGCGTTCAGACTCAGCCAGTCCAGGGCAGCAGGCTGAAAGCGGGCCAACACCACCCAGCGAAACCCCAGATTCAGGGCCAAGGCGATCACCATGGCGTACGCCGGATGCAGAAACAGCCCCAAGGTCAGGGCGGCAAACCCGGCCCCAAAGAGCGGGAGCCGCGCGACCCAGGCCGGCCGCGAGACGCCGTAATGGTCGATCAGCTGCAGCCACAGGTCAAGGTCCTTGAATATCAGCAGCGTAAGGCCAAGGGTCACGCCACTGGACAGCGGATCGAAGTGCAGCACCATGAGCAGCGGCACGCTGGCCAAAGCGCTCAGCACCAGGACCGCGCCAGGCAGAAGCAGCGAGTACCGCCGCGCCTTAAACAGATACTGCGCAAAAGCGCTGGTTTGCGGCAGCAGGAACGTCGCGTCCGCTGGCTCGCTCAGGCTCGCCAGTTGACCAAAACTGAGCAGCAGCGTGAGGACCAGCGCCAGCGCCGGCCGCAGCCACCACGCCGGCATCAGCGCCTTGACCCACTGGCTGTACCCGTAAAGCAGCGCACCGAACAGAATCAACAAGATCAGCACAAAATGGTCATTGAAGACCAGCCGCAAGTATTTGAATTGTTCTTTTTGATGCCGCCTCAAGCGGCCTTGCCAAAGTTTGCGCATCAGCGTTCCTCCGTCATGGCCATGTAAATCGCATCCAGGCTGGCGTCGTCTGCAAGCTTGAAGTCCTGCCGCAGCTGCGCCATGTTGCCGGTGGCCCGGACTTGGCCACTGCGCAGCAGCACAAACTGGTCGGCGTACTGCTGAGCGGTAGCCAAAATGTGCGTGGACATCAGCACAGACGCGCCCGCCGCTTTTTTGGCCTGGACCAAATCCAGCAGGTCGTGCACGGCCAGCGGGTCCAACCCGGTGAAGGGTTCATCGATGATGTAAAGCTTGGCGTTGGTCATGAACGCCGCCACGATCATAACCTTCTGCTTCATGCCCTTGGAAAACTTGGCCGGAAACCAATCCAGCTTGTTGTCCAGGCGAAACTTCTTAAGCATTTCGTTGGCCTTTGCCCACGCGGCATCCTTGTCCAGCGCATAAGCCATCATGGTCAGCTCCAAGTGCTCGCGCAGCGTCAGCTTGGCGTACAGCACCGGCGTCTCGGGCACGTAGGCAATGGCTTGCCGATAGCCGTCAGGATCTTCGGCAAGGGTCTTATCATCGATCGTGATCTTGCCTTGCTGCGGCGTCAACAGCCCGATAATGTGCTTAATGGTCGTTGACTTGCCCGCCCCGTTTAGACCGATTAACCCAACAATACTCCCATCGGCCACCGTGAAATTCAAATCCTTGAGCACCTGCAGATTGCCGTACCCACCGGTGACGTGTTCTAGCGTCAGCGTCATGCCCAGCCTTCTTTCCTTCTACTCATAGTAATGGTTCTATGATAGCATGGAAGCAGATTAAACGTTGATGAAAGAGGGAAAAGAACATGGATGAAAACTGCATTTTTTGTAAAATCGTTGCCGGCCAGATTCCCAGCGTGAAAGTCTACGAGGACGACCAGGTCCTGGCGTTCTTGGACATTTCGCAGACCACGCCGGGCCACACGCTGCTGGTGCCCAAGAAGCACGTCGCGGATATTTTTGCCTACGACGAGCAGCTGGCCAAAGCGGTATTTTCACGCGTTCCAAAGCTGGCGCGGGCCATCAAGGCGTCAGACCCTCGCATCAAAGGCATGAACATTTTGAACAACAACGGTGAAGTGGCCTACCAAAGCGTCTTCCACTCCCACATTCACCTGGTACCGCGCTACTCACAGGATGATGACTTCTCGATCCACTTCGGCGACCACACCAAGGCCTACACGAATGACCAGCTGCAGGCCATCGCCCAAAAAATTCGCCAGGAGGTGCAAGACTAATGGCTAAATTCAAAACTGGCTTTCTACTCGGCGCACTTGCCGGCACCTGCTACGTCCTGCTGACCACGAAAAAAAGCGGTCCGGAACGCATTCAGTCCTTCGCCGACTACTCTAAGGACGTCACCGGCGCCACCGAGGACGTCCAGCACGCGGTCAAGCGGCTCGGCAGTGCCTTGGCCGACCTGCAAAAGGAAATCAAGGAAACGCTGCAGCCGACCGTCAAGGACATTACCGATGAGGTCACCGACTTCCAGTTCCAAACCGAAGCCCACAGTCAGGCGCTCCAGACCCAGCTCGACCAGATCGCCAGCACCATTGACGACATTAACCGCGATGCCAGCCAGGCCGACAAACCGGCGCCTGATCGCGCCGACGCCGCGGCCGACCAGCCCGCGGACTAGCCTCAGAAGTTTGAAGCTTCTGTGAATACCGCGCGTATCCGGGCGGTCTGTGGTATATTAGACCCCGTGTTGTAAATCAAATCACATTGAAAGTGGGCTGTTTATTTATGAAGAAATGGATCGCCGGTATCGCCGGTGTCTTGCTTGCCCTGACCTTGGCGGGTTGCTCAAGCGATAACGCCACAGTGGCCAACATGAAGGGCGCCAAAATCACCAAAGACGAGTACTACAACGAAATGAAGACCTCCAGCAGCGGCGGTGAAGACACCCTGCGGAACATGATCGTCACGAAAGCCTTGGAGCAGCAGTACCCAAAGGCCGGGACTGATAAACAGGTCGACAAGCAGTACAACAAGGTCAAGAAGTCGTACACCGACGCCGGTCAGGACTTCGACAGTGCGCTGGCCCAAAGCAACCTGACGACCAAGTCCTTCAAGGACCAGATCAAGACTTCCCTGCTTTCCGAAGCCGCGTTGAAAGACCTGAAGAAACCGACTCAGAAGCAGTTGGACAATCAATGGAAGAAGTACGAGCCAAAAATCACGGTTCAGCACATCCTCGTGGCCAAGGAATCGACTGCCAACGAGGTCTTAGCGGCCCTGAAAAAGGATAACTCGGCAGCAAACTTCAAGACCTTGGCCAAGAAGTACTCAACGGATACCGCCACTGCTTCAAACGCCGGCAAGCTGCCAGCCTTTGATAACACCGATACCAGCCTCGATTCCACCTTCAAGGCTGCGGCCTTCAAGCTGAAGAAGGCCGGCGACTACACCACCACCCCGGTCAAGACGAGTTACGGCTATCACATCATCCGCGCGGTCAAGATCCCGAAAAAGGGCAGTGAGCAGTCACACAAGAAGGAACTGACCGATCAGCTCTACACTTCTTGGGAAAGCGACAGCACCGTCATGAACGGGATCATCAAGAAGGTCCTGACCAAGGCGGATGTTTCAATCAAGGACAACGATTTGAAGAATGTCCTTTCCGTTTACCTCGGCTCAAGCAGTTCTGCTAAGTAGGCAAAAATCAATCCATGTCTCTCTTCGGAGAGGCATTTTTTTTGCGCAAAAAAGCCATCGGCGCAAACGCCGATGGCATTAATGACACTCATGATTGCTTACGCCAGGTAGACTTTGACCTCGTACGGCCGAAGCGTCTCCCCCAAATCGTCCGGGTAGTTGCTTTGCAGCAGCTCCCCAGCCGTGGCGGCGCAAGCGCGCGTGATGTTTTTCGCCGTCCAGTTGGCCACCAGGGTCAGCGTCTGGCCCTCGTAGTGCCGCTGATAGGCCCAGACCTTCTCGTCGTCTTCGGCCAGCGGCTGAAAGTCGCCGTACGTGATGATGGGATTCGCGGCCCGCAAGAGGTTCATCTGCCGGTAGAAGTTGAAGACCGAATTTTGGTCGCGGACTTCCTGATCGGCGTTAATGGTCACGTAGTTGGGGTTCACTTTGAGCCACGGGGTCACCCCCGCCGGCGTGAAGCCAGCGTTGGGCTTGGTGCCCCACTGCATCGGTGTGCGGGCGTTGTCGCGCGACCCGGCAGCGAGGCCGGCCAGCATTTGCGCTGGCGTCAGCGCCTTTTTTTCGTCGACCCACTCATGGTAGCCGTTCAGGCTTTCAATGTCGCGGTAGTCGCTGAGCTTGGTGAACGCCGCATTGTTGGTCATCCCCAGCTCCTCGCCTTGGTAAATGTACGGGGTGCCCTGCTGGTAGTGGAGCACCGCCCCCAGCATTTTGGCCGAACGCTCGCGGAACTCCGGCGAATCGTTGCCGAAGCGGGACACCACTCGCGGCTGATCGTGGTTGTTCCAGTACAGCGAATTCCAGGCCTGGCCATCCAGCCCCACCTGCCAGCGGTCCATGATTTTTTTCAGGGTGGACAGCTTGAACGGATGGTGTACCCACTTGCCGAATTTTGGATCCAGGTCCACGCCCATGTGCTGGAACTGGAAGATCATGTTGAGCTCATGCGTGTCAAACCCGGTGTAGTCGCGCGCCAATGCCGGCGTCGTGCCCGGCATTTCACCGACGGTCATGATGTCGTAGTGGCTCAGGACCTCCCGGTTCATTTCCTTCAGGTAGTCCTGCACCTGCGGCATGTTGATCGGCGACGGGGAAGCCGATGTGAAGATTTCCGGCTTGCCGATGAAGTTGATGACATCCATCCGGAACCCGTCGATGCCCTTGTCCAGCCAGAAGCGCATCAGGTCGTAAACGGATTGACGCACCGCCGGCAGCCGCCAGTTGAGGTCGGGCTGTTTTTTGGAAAACAGGTGCAGGTAGTACTGCTTGCGGGTCTCGTCGTACTGCCAGGCCGAGCCGGAGAAGCTCGACTCCCAGTCGTTTGGCGCGTGCCCATCGACCGGATCGACCCACAGGTAGTAATCGCTGTACGGATTGTTCCGGCTCTTGCGGCTTTCGACGAACCAGTGATGCTCGTCGCTGGTGTGGTTGACCACCAGATCCATCACGATCTTCAGCCCGCGGGCGTGCGCCGCGTTCAGCAGTTGGTCGAAGTCCTGCATCGTGCCGAAATCCGGATGAATGGCCTGGTAATCACTGATGTCATAACCGTTATCATCGTTGGGACTCGCGTAAATCGGGTTCAGCCAAATCACGTTGGCCCCGAGCTGCTTAATGTAGTCGAGGCGATCCCGAATGCCCCGCAGATCGCCGATGCCATCGCCATCACTGTCCTGAAACGACCGGGGATAAACCTGGTACACGACTGCTTCTTTCCACCATGCTTTTGCCATAAAGACCCTCCTCTTCGCAATGCACCTTTAGTATAGCGTTTTCGCCCGCGCCGACGCATAAAAAAACGCCGCCTTTTTCAAGGCGACGAGGCGTTAATTATTTCGGATCGGGATAGGTTTGACCGTTTTCGGGCCGGTAGAAGCGGCGGTTGTCCATCCCAAACAGCCGCTCCGTGAACGTGCCTGGGTCGACGTGCTGGTAAGCCGTGGTCAGCATGTTGATCTCGGCATCCAGCTCGTCCAGGTCATGCAGGATCTGCGCTTCCAAAAGCTCCGGGCGCACAGGCGAACCGTATTCAAGAAGACCATGGTGCGCCAGGATCATGTGGCGCAGCATGATCATGTCCTCCTGGTGGATGTCGATTTTCATATCGTTGGCCACGCGCACGATTTCCTCATCGACCAGGACGATGTGGCCGATCATGTTGCCTTCCATCGTGTAATCGGTCGACACGGCGGAGGACAGCTCCATGGTTTTGCCTAAGTCATGCAGAATCGCCCCGGCGTACAGCAGCGACTTGTTGACCGCCGGGTACTGGCCCGCGACGCTTTTGGCCAGACGCAGAATGCTGAGGGTGTGAAAGGCTAGCCCACCGGCGAAGGCGTGGTGATTCGACTTGGCGGCCGGATACGTCAAGAATTCCTGCTTATGGTCGGCCAATAGCCGGCGCACCACGCGATTCCAGTTGGCATTCGTGATCTGGAAGATAAAATCATTGAGCTCCTGGCCCATGTCGTCCTTGGACTCCGGCGCGTGCTCAACATAGTTCTCGGGGTCATTGCCCTCTTCCTGCGTCGCCAGCCGCATCGTGTAGATCTTAATCTGCGGCTTGCCCTGATACAGCTCGCGCTTGCCCGACAGCAGCACCACCACCCCGGGCTGGTACTGGGCGATGTCGTCCTCGGACGCATCCCAGAACTTGGCCGTGATGTGGCCAGACGGGTCCTGGAACGTGAACGCGATGAACTTCTTGCCGTTCTTCGCAATCCGCACCTCAGCCCCTTTGATCAGCAGCGCCAGCTTCATGTCCTGACCGTTTTCGTAATCAAAAATTTGCTTTGCCATATTTTCACCTTTTCTATGGAACGCCTGTCGCCTTATTTTACCGCTCACGGGCCCAAACGAAAAGCACGCCGAACTTGCGGCGTGCTTTGGGCTTACTTATCGGCTGGCTTTTGCGTGCTGTCTTGGTAAAGCTCGGCGATCGGCGTCGAAATGATCCGGTTGAGATCGTCCATCACCGTCGACATTGCCTGCTCCTTAGCCATCAAGTCCTTGATGGCGTCGATGTTTTGCATCTTTGAGGACAGGTCTTGAAGCGGCTTCACGTCCTCCTCAGTGACTTCCTGGCCGGCCGCCTGCTTTTGCTGCAGCGACATCTGCAGGTTCTGAAACTGCTGGAACAGGGCGTAACCCATCGTGTCGAGCTTGAGCATGTCGTAGCTCTTCTTCAAGTCCTGGAACTGCTGACTGCTCTTGAGATCTTCCGCGAGCTGATTTGCGCTATCGTATACGTTTGCCATGAGGCACCTCATTTGTTTAGATTAATTGCCTAACAATCCTTTGATGCCATTGTACCACTCCGACACCGTATTCTTGGCCGAGTCGACCCCATTTTGAATCCCATTTTGGATGGTGGACCACAGGTCGGCGCCGCCGTTGTCCGCATTCGGCGTCTGCAAGGTCGCCCGGGCACTGGCATCCGTGGTGTTGAACTTGGTCTGCGGCGTGGCCGGCAAAATGTTAGTCATCTCCTGCCGGTAGAGCTTCAGCGCCCCCTGTCCAGGCTGCAAGTAATGCGTGGCGTCGGTGTTCGCAAAGCCGGACCAGGTGGCGACCACGATGTCCGGCGTGTACCCGACGACCCAAGAGTCCTTTGCGCCCAGCCCATTGCCCCAGGTCTTCGGCGTTTCCACGGTGCCGGTTTTGCCGGCGATCGTGTAGCCGTATGGCTTAGCCGTTTGGCCGGTGCCTTCGTTGTAAACCCCGATCATCATGCTGGTCATTTCCGTGGCCACCGACTGCTTCATGATGCGCTTGCTCGACGGCTCGTTGTTGACGACCGTCTTCCCGGTAGCATCAACGATCTTGCGAATGAAGTGCGTCTGCGGCAGCGTGCCGCCGCTGGCGTAGGCCGAGTAGGCCCGCGCAAACGTCAGCGGCGAAAAGCCGGTGGAGACCCCGCCCAGGACTGCGCCCAAGTGGTGCTGATCCTTTTTCGGCAAATTGATGCCAAACCGGCTCAGGCTGGCAACCCCTTTGCTCATGCCGATCTGGTTCAGCAACCACACCGCCGGCGCGTTGGTTGAGTCGGCCAGCGCCTTGTACATCGGCATGGTGCCGGCGTAGATCCCGGTATCGTTGGTCGGCGTGTAATGGTCCTTGCCGTAGCTGATCTTCTTGTCGGTCAGTTCACTGTCGTAGGAATACCCGTTTTCCAGCGCTGGCGTGTAGGCCATCAGCGGTTTGAGGAGCGAGCCGGGCTGGCGCTGCAGCTGCGTGGCGTAGTTGAAACCAAGATAAACATGCGGGCCGCGCGAGCCCACTACCGCCAGCACCCCGCCGGTCTTCGGGTCGACGGCGACTGAGGCCGCCTGCGCCTTGGTGCCGTCGGCCGCGTTTTGAGGAAACACGTAGTCGTTGTCAAAGGCCGCCTGCATCTGGTCCTGGTACGTCGGGTTGAGCGTCGTGTAAATCCGGTACCCCTTGTTGACGATGTCGTCTTGAGAAATGCCGTCCTGTTTGTACGCCTCTTCGATGACCGAATCGAAAAAGTATGGATACTTCTGCTGATTGTCGGCGGTGTAAGTATCCTTCAGCGTCAGCGTCGTCGCCTTGGCCGCCTGCACTTGCGCCGCGGTCAGCTTGCCGTTATCCTGCTCGAGGCCCAGCACCAGGTTGCGCCGGGCAATGGCGTTATCCATGTGATCAATGGGGTTGTAAAAGCTGGGACTGCGCAGCATCGCGGCGAGCGTCGCGCCTTCGCCGGCGTTCAGCTGGCTGGCGTGCTTGCCAAAGTAACGCTGCGACGCGTCTTCCACGCCCCAGACCCCGTTGCCGAAGTAAGCGTTGTTCAGGTACATCGTCAGAATGTCGTTTTTAGAGTAAACTCGAGTCAGTTGCACGGCCAGAAAAATCTCCTGACCCTTGCGCAGAAACGTCTGCTTTTGAGATAGCAGGGTGTTTTTCGCCAGCTGCTGGGTGATGGTACTGCCGCCGCCGGTAATTTGGCCGTGGTGAATGACCAACCCAAGCGCCGCACGGGCAATCCCTTTAATGTCAAAACCGGGATTCGTGTAAAAACTGCGGTCCTCAGTGGAGATCACCGCATTTTGAATGTTGGGTGAGATTTGCGTAAGGGGCACGTACGTCCCTTTTTGCCCGTACAGCTTGCCCGCCTCGCGGTCATCCTCGTCGTAAAGCGTGGTCTTGGTCTGCAGGCTGCTCTTGATGTCTTGCACGTTGGCGGTTTTGGCCTTGTAGGTGAACCAGGTCGAAAAGGCAAGCGTGAGCGACAGCAAAATTAAAATCAGCCAGCGGATCACTTGGAACCGCCGGAAGAACCATGCGATCCCGTGTCCGGCCTTGGCTAGATACGGCCGCACGGCAGCCCAGAATGCTTTCAACTGGTGGTCCCCCTTTCCTAACATGTGACTAGTTTAGCATACGCGCAAAATCCCGGATTCGGCCTTGCGCCGGATTTTACGCAAATTACAGAAAGGAGCCTGTCATGCCACAGTTTGAACTTCACGCCATCGCTCAGGCCGCCCCGAATATCCGCGCGCTGCTTCACGCCTGGCAGGTGCCTAAGGCCTGGATCGCCAAGCTCCGCCGCACGCAAGGCGTCTTGATCGACGGCGCCTACCAAACGTTCAACCAACCCGTCGCCGCCGGTGCCCCAGTCACCTTGCGCTTCACGGCCCCAGCCACAGCCTACTACCGGCCCGAATTGCTGCCGCTGACAGTCGCCTACGAGGACGCCCAGCTGCTGATTGTCGTCAAACCCGCCGGTCAAAAACCGCACCCCAACCGGCCGGACGAAGGCGGCACCCTGATGAACGCAGCGGCGGGCTACCTCGCGCCGCGCCCGGTTTACATCACTCACAGGCTCGACATGCTGACCTCGGGCCTGACGATCATCGCCAAGGACCCGATCAGCCAGGGCATCATCAACCAACAGCTCGCCGCCAAAACCGCGGCCCGCACCTACACCGCGCTCGTTCCGCGCGGCCTGCCGCCCACCGGAAAGATCGAGGCGCCCATCGGCCAAGATCCGGCCGACCAGCGCAAGCGCATGGTGCGAAAAGACGGCCTGCGCGCCATCACCCATTACCGCGTGGTCGCGGAAGCAGGCGACGTCGCCCGGCTCGCGCTGACCCTGGAAACCGGCCGCACCCACCAGCTGCGCGTCCACCTGGCCCACTTGGGCTACCCGATCATCGGTGACCCCTTATATCACGGCCGCCCTGCGCCGCGCCTGATGCTCCACGCCAGCGCGCTGACGCTGATCAAGCCGCTGACTAACGAAAGCCTCAAGACATCTGCCCCTGCGCCATTTTGAGCCTCGCACCAGCGCAAGCCAAAATTCCTTAGTCGCGTTCCATCAAGCAACGCCCAAGCGCACAAACGCCTCTGCACCGCGATCCTAAGAACGAATCGCACTGCAGAGGCGCTTGTGCTTTGGGCTAAACCTGCTTGATGTCTCAGCCTTTGGCCTAGGAAATAAACGCTTTCTGGTACTGCGCGTTGAACCACTTCGCGCTGGCCTCATCGGGACTGATCACGACGATGGTGTCATGACCGGCCAGGGTCCCAACGACCTGGGCAAAACCGATGTCATCGATAATGGCCGCCATCAGATTCCCGTTACTGGGCAGCGTCTTGATCACATTCAAGAACTGCACCCGGGTGATGGACAGGCCGACTTCGCGCACGGAATTGCTCAGGCGCTCAAGCTGCGATTGCGAATCCCCGCGGAAAATGGTGTAGCGCAACTGCCCGCTGGCGTCTTGGGCCTTGACCACCTGCATCTCGCGAATGTCGCGGGAAATGGTCGCCTGCGTCGCTTCGATGCCCGCGACCTTGAGGGCCTCAAGCAGCTCGTCTTGCGTGGTGATCACCTGCGAGTTAATGATTTTGGCCAGGACCGCCTGGCGTTCCGATTTATTCATCGCTGCCTCCCGTTACATCTCGGCCGGCGCGCCCACACCCAGCGTGTGCAGCGCATCGGTCAGCACCGTCGACACCGCCTTGACCATGGCCAGCCGGGCTGGCAACTCGGCGTCGTCCACCAGCACCTTGACGTTCGCGTAGTACTGGTTGAAGGCCTTGGCCAACCGCAGGGCGTACTTGGCGATCACCGAAGGCTCATACTCCCGCAGCGCGCGGGCGATCACGTTCGGATAGTCACCTAGGGCCTTGAGAACGGGCCAGGCCGCAGGGTCGGTCAGCGCTACTTCAGCGACCGGCTTTTGATCCGTTTTCTTCAAAATGCTGTTGGCGCGGGCGTTGGTGTACTGAACATACGGCCCAGTCTCGCCTTCAAACCGGACGACTTCCTCCAAGTTGAAGTCGAAGTTGTCAAGCCGCTCGTTCTTCAGGTCGTGGAAGACCACGGCACCGACGCCGACCTCGTGCGCGACCTGCTCGGCATTCTCCAAGTCAGGGTGCTTTTCGGCAATTTGCTTCTTGGCCAGCACCACCGCGTCCTTCAGCACCTTTTCCAGCAGGATGATGTTGCCTTTGCGCGTCGACAGCTTCTTGCCGTTAGCCGTGATCAGCCCAAACGGAATGTGGTGAATGTCATCCGCCCAATCATAACCCATTTCCTTCAAAACGGCCTTGAGCTGCTGGAAGTGTTCGCGCTGCTCGTTGCCGACCACGTACAGGCTTTGGACAAAGTGGTACTGGTCGTGGCGGTAGATGGCCGCCGCCAGGTCACGGGTCATGTAGAGCGTCGCGCCGTCTGACTTGCGGATCAGCGCCGGGTTCAGGTCGTACTTGCTCAGGTCCACAATTTCGGCGCCTTGGCTTTCCTTCAGCAGTCCCTTTTGCTCGAGCGCGTCGGTCACCGCGTCCATTTTATCGTTGTAAAAGGCCTCACCCTTATACGAGTCGAATTCGATGCCCAGCTCTTTGTAAATGCGCTTGAACTCCTTGAGCGACTCCTCGCGGAACCAAGACCAGAGCTGGTGCACCTCGGGATCGCCGTCTTCCAGCTGCTTGAAGACCGCGCGGGCCTCCTCATCCAGCTCCGGCTGCGTCTCGGCTTCTTTGTGAAACCGAACGTAATACTGAACCAGGTAGTGGATCGGGTCGCGCTTGACGTCTTCCTCAGAGCCCCACTTGCGGTACGCCACGATGAGTTTGCCGAACTGGGTGCCCCAGTCGCCAAGGTGGTTGATTTTGATTGGCGTGTAGCCGGTTTTGGTCAAAATATTGGCCAGCGCGTTACCGATCACGGTCGAGCGTAAGTGCCCCATGCTCATGGGCTTGGCGATGTTAGGGCTGGACATGTCGATCGGCACGTTGCCGCTGCCCAGCTGCTGGTCACCATAGTGCAACGGCTCCTTGGCAATGGTGGTCAGCACCGTGTTAGCAAAGCTGACCTTGTCTAAGAAGAAATTAATGTAGGCACCCTTCACTTCAACTTTTTCAAACGGGGTCGCGTCGATCTTGCCGGCCAGCGTCGTGGCGATTTGCTGCGGCGCCTGGTGAAAGACCTTCGCCAGCGCAAAGGTAGGAAACGCGTAGTCTCCCATTTTGTCGTCTTTAGGGGTTTCGACCAGCTTGGTGATGGCCGCCTCGGTCAGCGTGTCACCGATTGCCAAATGCAAGGCCTTGATCACTTCTTGTTTAAAATCCATCTTGTGCCTATTCCTTTCTGCGAGAAAAAACTCGTCTCCTTCAAATGATTTCTTGAAAGAGACGAGTTCCCCCGCGGTACCACTCTTGTTGACAAAATGTCCACTCATTATTCACTTCGGACTCGGCCGCGCGCTGGCAGGGCCGTGAGCTGCTCACACCACCCGCAGCTTCACTGAACACGGCGCCTTGCCTTCTTCGGCTTCTTCACCCAATAAAAAACTGGCACCATTGGCACCAGGATCAAGCGGTTGACGAGAATCGAACTCGCGACGTCAGCTTGGGAAGCTGAAGTTTTACCACTAAACTACAACCGCAACACAGAAATTATTATAACGGGCCCAGGCTCGGTTTGCAAGCGGTCGAGCAATTTTTCTAGTTGCCGCCGGCCAAGAATAATAAGATGAGAAATTCATATATTATTGCCACCCTTTTTAATCGTGTTATAATAATAGCGAAGAATTTGAGAGGATGCGATGTTATGGTCAAGGCGACCCGCCGCTACTTCTTTGCGGCCCGCAACGAAAAAACGCCTGACGGATACGTGATTCAGTTTGTTAACATGCCGGACCTGACGGCTAAGGGCACCACTTATCAAGAAACCGTCTACTACGCCTACCGCGTACTGGCCAACTTTTTGCTGGGCCTGCCGAAAAAATCCGCGCCTTTATCAGCCTACACGCTGACCTCTTTGCCCGATGACGAGCCTGACCCGAACGTGTTTTACTCACTGGTGTCCGCAACGGAGGACTTCGATCCGCATAAAATGGAGATGCACTTCACGCTGCCCCAGGCGCCGCCGGATGAGATCCGGCGCATGGCCGGCCAGCTGGCCCACCTCACCACCTATCACCAGAAACGCCAAAAGGATCCCACGGCATGAGTACCGGTCGCGTCAGCCCGTTGGGCACAGTTTTGGCCTGGCTCTTTTTGCTCAGCCTTGCCGTGTTTGTGCTCAGCTTGATTGGCTGGCTGATCACCATGCTGCGGGGCCGTGACCCGCAGCTGCCACGCCGGGTCTGCCTCATCGCGGCCGCGCTTGCCATGGCCAGTTTGGCCATCAATTCCGCTTTGTGACCTCAAAGTCTGCTTTGAGGCTTTTTTGCGTAGGCAAACCGCCGCAGATGTGATTTAATAGGCAGGATGACGTGACACTGGATTCAAAGGAGTGATCATTTTGGCTAGTTTGAAAACCACCCTAGGCGACTACCGGTTCGACAATGTGTTCATGAACGCCAGCGGTGTGCATTGCGAAACCGCCGCCGAGCTGGACGAAGTGGCTGCTAGTCCCGCCGGCACCCTGGTCACCAAAACCGGCACGCTGCAGCCGCGGTCGGGCAATCCCGAACCGCGCTTTGCGGTGCTGGAATTGGGTACCATCAACTCCATGGGGCTGCCTAACCAAGGCGTCGATTACTACCTTGCTTACGCCGAGCAGTTTCAGGCGCAGCACCCAGAGCAGCCCATTTTTCTCTCCGTGGCCGGCATGCAGCCTTCAGACTTCCCGGTCCTTGCGCAAAAGATTCAGGATTCCGGCTTCACCGGGCTGACCGAATTTAACCTGAGCTGCCCGAACGTCCCGGGCAAGCCGCAAATCGCCTACGATCTGGCCACCACCGCGGAGATTCTCACCGCCATTTTCACGGCCTTCAAGAAGCCCGCCGGCGTCAAGCTGCCGCCTTACTTTGACCTGGCCCAGTTTGACCAGGTGGCCGCGATTCTCAACCGCTATCCCCTGACCTTTATTAATTCAATCAACAGCCGAGGCAACGGCTTGTGGATCGATCCGGAAACCGACACCACCACGATCCGGCCTAAAGGCGGGTTTGGCGGCATCGGTGGCCAGTACGCCAAACCAGTCGCCTTGGCCAATGTGCGCGCCTTTCGCCAGCGCCTGCGCGCGGACATCGGCATTATCGGCACCGGCGGCGTGACCACCGGCCGCGACGCCTACGAGCTGATCCTGTGCGGCGCCAACCTGGTTTCACTGGGCAGCGTCCTGGCCACGGAAGGCGTTGGCGCGTTTTCACGATTGACCACCGAGCTGAAAGCCGAAATGGCCAAAAAAGGGTACAGCAGGGTTGACGAGTTCCGCGGCCAGTTGAACACTTTGTAACCAGAAACCCAAAATGAGGCAAAGCCACTTTGATTTGGCTTTGCCTCATTTTTTCATGGTGCTAGTCTCCGAAAATGCGTTTTTGAATGTGCCGCCCGGTTGGCGTGGCCGCCAGCCCGCCTTCCGCGGTTTCGCGAAAGGCACTGGGCATTTGCTTGCCCACGGCGTCCATGGCGGCGATCACCTCGTCTGGCGGGATCACCGACCGCATGCCGGCCAGCGCCATGTCCGCAGACGTTAAGGCCTGCGCGGCGCCCATCGCGTTGCGCTTGACGCAAGGCACCTCGACCAGCCCGGCGACCGGATCGCACACCAGCCCCATCAGGTTGGCGATGGAAATGGCGGCCGCCTGGGCGGCCTGATCGGCATCGCCGCCGCGCGCCTGGACCAGCGCCGCGGCGGCCATCGCGGAGGCACTGCCGACTTCCGCCTGACAGCCGCCTTCCGCGCCGGCGATGCCTGCATTGTTGGCGATCACCAGCCCGAAGGCCCCAGCGGTGAACAGGAAATCGACCTGCTGCTCCCGCGTCAGGTGAAACGGCTCGCGCACCGCCATCAGCGTCCCTGCGACGACCCCGGCGCTGCCGGCGGTGGGGGTGGCACAGATCAGGCCCATTTTGGCGTTGACCTCGTTCACGGCGACCGCGTTGCGCACCGCGGCCAGCGCAATGGGCCCGAGGTAACTGGTGCCAGCATCGAGGTACTGATCCAAGCGCTTGGCATCGCCCCCGGTCAGCCCGGTCACCGACTTGACCCCGGCAATGCCTTGGGCAATCGAGTCCGCCATCACATCCAGATTGCGGGCCATGAGCGACCGGATCGCTGGCTCGCTGCGGCCGGTATTTTGAGCCTCGGTCGCCACCATCAGCGCAGCCACGCTCGGGTAGTCCTGGGCCTGCTTCACAAGTTCCTTGATTGAATAAAACATGGCGTCCTCCTACTCGAAATACGTGGCGTTGTCGACGTTTGGCAGAGCCTTCAGCTTAGCGACCAGGTCGGGCCGGCGCTCGTCGCACTCCATGATCATAATGGCCTTTTCGCCCTTGGCCTCCCGCGTGACGGTCATCGTGCCAATGTTGACGCCGTTTTCACTCATCAGGTCGGTCGCCCTGGCGATCATCCCCGGCACGTCCTGGTGGACCGTGATGAAGGTCGGGGTCCCCATGCTCAGCGACAACTTGAAGCCGTTGATTTCCGAGATCTGAATGTTCCCGCCGCCGATCGAGACGCCGGTCACGGTCATCGCCCGGGCCCCTTTTTGAAGCGCGATCTTCGCTGTGTTGGGGTGGTCGACCTTATCGCTTTTCGGCACAAATGTGACCTTGATGCCACGCTCGTGCGCGATCTTCAGCGAATCCGGCAGGCGCGCGTCGTCCGGGCCCATGCCAAGCAACCCACCAACCAGCGCGATATCAGTGCCGTGGCCGCGATAGGTCTTGGCAAAGGACTCGTACAAGTAAATATCCACCCGGTCCGGTTCATCGCCAAAAATCTCCCGCACGACCTTACCGATGCGCGCGGCGCCGGCGGTGTGCGAAGAGCTTGGGCCCACCATCACGGGCCCGATGATGTCGAACACACTGTTAAACCGCAATTCTTTTGCCATGATCAGACTCCTTTTGTTCCTATCGAACCACGCCCACCGCCGCGGGTCAAGCGCAGGCAACAAAAAAGCGGCGCCGCAACGCCGCTGAAGTCATTATTTTTTGAAATAGTAGCGACCAGTTTCCAGCGCACTGGTCGGCATGAGCAGCTTGCCGTACTCGGCAAGCACGTCGGCCGACAAGCTGACGCGCGCGCCGTATTCCAAGGCCAGCGCCGTTTGATCGGCGATTTCGCCGCTGGACGCTTTGTTCGCGTAGAAAGTCAGCACGAGGTAGTAGTCATCGTTGTACGAGTACAGATCGGAGCTGGCGCCTTCAAGCCGCAGCTCCTGGGCTAGCGCGATGAAGTCTTCAAAGCTTTGAAGCTTAAGAACAACCTCGGTTTTGTCCGCCTGGCCGCCGTCAATGAAGCTGCCTTCGTCGCTGGCCTCGTCGCTGCCATCCGGCTCGTCAAAGGCGTTCAGCTGCTGGCGAATAAAATCGGGCACGCCGTTTTCATCCGTCTGCGGCCCTTCTTGGCTGTCATCGCCACCTTCGTCTTCGTCCTGGTTGCGCGAGATCAGGAGTTCCAGGCCACTTTGGCTCGGCATCACCTGAAAGGTCACGCCGCCTTCACTGGCGAAGGTGTGATCCTTATCGACCTCATCGAGAATACTATAGAAGAAGGTTTCGATCTGCTTGTGGTTGCCGAGCAGGTCCAGCACTGTGATCCCGCGTTCGGCTAAATCATCGTTGCCGAGCAGGACGCGGATGGTATTTGCGTTAAGTCGTTCCATTTCCATGATGGCTGCACCTCACTTTGCCTTTGAATCTCAGTATATCAGATTCTCACTGACACGGCATTCTACGCTAAAAAAGTAAGGAATGCAAATGCGGCGCCCCCACCTTCTGCGCCCAGCAAAAAGGCACGATTCGCGGGAATCATGCCAAAAGGTCAAAACCCTGCCAGCAGCTGGGCTTGCTGCAGCTCCAGAGCCCGCACGGACCGCGGTAAAAACCGCCTGATATCATCTTCATTGTAGCCGACCTGCAGGCGCTTATCATCCATGATGATCGGCCGGCGGATCAGCGCCGGATACTTGGCAATCAAAGCGACCAATTCGTTCATTGAGATTGCGTCAAGGTCGATGCCCAGCTCCTGGAAAATATTGGACCGCAGCGAAATGATCTCCTCGGTCCCTTTTTCGGTCATGCTGAGCACATGCTTGATTTCATCGATACTCAGCGGATCCGCAAAGATGTTTCGTTCCACGAACGGAATGTTATTTTCCTGTAACCAGGCGCGGGCTTTGCGACATGAAGTGCAACTTGGCGAAACATACAAATATACCATCGTGCTCGCTCCTTCTATCGTTGCGTGACTGCGTTTTCCTGACAAGCTAATTATAACTAAAGTGGATATAGAAAAACAATCACGCTTCAAAAATAAAATTTTGCTTTAGCGCGCGCACTAATTGTGATATAAGTAACAAGTATTCGTTCCGCAGTGCGAAATGCCGTCAGTCGGTCTTTTGTTCGCCGCCATGAATCGTTGACCGGGTGAACATCAGTACGATTAAATTTTAAACGTTATTTTTGCGCAAATAATTTGTCCCCATCAATAATCCGATTGTCGCTGGCCAAAATGACCGGAATCTGGCCCGCATTCGCCTGGGCCTGCGCCTTCAGCTCAGTCAGGGAGACTTCCTGCGGCAGGTGCGTCAGCAGCAGTTCGCGGACCTGCGCCGAAGTGGCCAGCGCCCCGGCCTGCGGTGCAGTCAGGTGCCACAAAGGCGCTGGGTGGTCAGCCAAGAAGTTGGTGTCCGCCATCAGCAGGTCGGCGCCCTGAGCAAACGGCGCCAAAGCGGCAAACGCCCGCGTGTCGCTGGTGTCCACGAAGACCTCCCCAGTCGTGGTTTCTTCGATGCGCACGGCAAACGCCGGCACCGGATGCTGCGTCTCCAGGAAAGTCAGGTGCAGCGGCCCCAGGTCGAGCACGGAATCACCGCTGTACCCCATGCCTTTGGTAAACGGGCCAAACGTCAGCGCCGCAAAGTTCAGCGGATCCTTCGTGTGCCCGTAAATGGGGAGCGGATCGGCCTTCTTCGCCCCACTGTGCAGCTGGTAGTAATACTGCAGCACGCCGACGTCGGCCGCGTGATCGTGGTGGTAATGCGTCAGCAGCACCGCGTCCAGCGTAAACGGATCGGTCACTTTTTCCAGCGCCAAAAGCGCCCCGGAGCCGCAGTCCAAAAGCAGCTTGTAGCCGCCGCTTTCGATCAGGTAGCTGGAAGTGCCAACACCGTTGTCCGGGTACCCACCGTAATATCCCAGAATCGTCAATTTCATCAAATCATTCCTTTCCGATAAGTAAGCGCTATACTAACTGTATTGGGGGTAATGGAATGACACACACAATGCAATTAGTACTCGGCAGTAAAACTTACATGCAGATGATCGTCAAGCGGGCGACCACACCGGTCAGGCTGCTGAAGGACGCGGAAAAAGACCGTGACTTTGCCACCCTGGATCTGACTGGGGAAATCGCATTCGTCGCGCCGCTGCGCGGGACCATCCTGGCCCATTATGGCACAGTTCCGCAAACCGGGTACGTCTACATGATGTACTTCAAGCTCACCGATGAGGAAGCCCCTGTCTTCGAGAAACAGGCGCAAGCGTTGGTCGCTGAGGCCGATCGCCTAGAGGGCTGCAGCGCCATGGTCCTGATGCGCACCGACAACCCACAGCGCGAATACTTACTACTGTCGGCTTGGGCCGACAAGTTGGCCGTTTTCACCGCCAAAAACACGCCGCTGTTTGCTCCGGTAATGGCCTTCACCAAGCGCGCGCAGGAAAGCTTCGGCTACCACCAAGCCTTTTATACCATCGTGGACCCTTACCATCCGGACCACGCCATCAAGCCAGAGGCCGTCGAGGAAAACTAAGGCCGCTCGGTCAGCTTGACGGTCAGGATCCCAAACGCCAGGTACACTAGCACGTACAGCATGATAATCGCGATCACGAGCAGCACTCCGGGATCATTCAAGAACATGCTCAGGTAGTGGATGATCAGGCCAGAGTTCACCGCGCCAAACACCAGCGGCAGCGCAAACACCATGCCGGTTTGGGCACTGGCGACCCGCCGCTCAGTGGGGCGCGGCATCCCCAGCTGACGCAGCACCGTGCGCGCCTGGTGGTCCTCTGCGGCCAGCATCAGTTGCTTGATCAGCAAAATGCTGGCGGTGGCCACGATGAAGACCACCCCCAGGATGATCACAATGAACAGCGCCATGCCGAATACTACGTTCATTTCGGCCATCAGCGGCGCCTTGAACTGCACAGCACGGCGGGAGAAGTCGGTTGCCCCGGCGACCTTCTTCACCCGCGGTGCTTTTTTGCCGGCCAAAACCGCCGCGCTGCCGCTGACGTAATCCTCACTAACCGCCCCGTCGAGCCGCTTGACCGCGGCGTTCGCAGCTGGCGTGTGGTGCAGCGTGTAGCCCGTCAGCGAATCCAGCAGTGCATGCAGGTCAGCGTATGCGCGATCCGGCACCACTAACGCCCGGTCAAAATAGCCGTCATCCCCCAGCGGAAACGCACCGGTCACGCGGGTCACGGCAAACCGTTCCCGCGTGCGCGTCAAAGTCAGGGACCAGTGCTGCCGTTTGCCCAGCCAGGTGTGCCGATACAGCGTCCGGCCGAACAAAATCATGGCGGCCTGCCCTGACTGAAGCGAAAGCTTGGGCAGCGTGGGCTGCATTCGGCGGATTCGCGCGTAGTCACTCAAAGCAAGCACGTTGTAAATGGTTTCGTCGCCGTCACCGGTGCCGTGGGTCGGCTCATTTAACCGCCCCGCCGCCAGCTTGGTTGGGAGCACAGCGGAACGTTTGATTGCCTGCGGTTTAAACTTGCCAAACGTACTTTTCACGCCGGTGCTTGAGGCCACCATGTCCAGGGCCACACTACGGGTCACCGAGCGTTGGCCAAACTGGTACAGCATCGCCCCACTGCCCAGCACTGTGATGGTAACCGTCGCCAGCACCGTCGTGAGAAACAGCGAGTGCACATTGCGCAGCAGGCGCTTGTTTAAGTTCGTGACGGTCAGCAGGCGCGTGGCGTCCTGCCGGACCCACGGGCGGCGCTGAAGCCAATTCATGAAGGCCGGAAGCGAGAATTTGAACACGAGGTACAGGCTGACGATGCCGATGACCGGCACCGCAAACAATGTCCAAACGCCGCCCCCCTGATAACGCTGGGCCATCGCGTAAGTCAGGTGAACCAGATTGAACGCCGCCAGATAGCTGCTGGCCAGCAGCGCGGCGCCGAGCCAGGCCAAGACCGCGTGCCACCCGCTGGCCTGAAACCGGCGGACGCGAGCCGGAGCGCTTGCGGCTGTCGTCATGGTCACATTGCCCGCGTAGATGGCATTGATGAGCCCGAGCACGGCGTACACCACCAAAAACAGCAGGGTCAACTCCGCCGCCGCCCGCGGCGCCCACAGCAGCCCAACGACGCGGTGAACCCCCATTATCCGCAGCAGCATCATTGCCAGAAACTTCGAAAATCCCCAGCCGCCGCCAATGCCCAGAACAATCGCGCCGGTGCCCAAAATCAAGGACTCCCCCAAAAGCCCCAGGCCAATGCGGGAGACTGGCATGCCCAACCGGCGGTACAAACGCAGGTTAGACGTGCGGCGTTCAATCAAGATTGAATTCATGTACAGCAAGAAAACGATCGCAAACAGCAGGATCACGACCAGCACGCCGACGAGCAGTGCCGGCACGGCCGCGGTCACATCGTTCATTGCCACCGTGCGCGCCAGCAGAGCGTCATCTTGGATCAGGGCCAGCATCGCGTACAGCATCGCAATCATGAGCGCCGCCATCAGCACATACAACCGGTTGACGGTCCGGTGGCGCCGCAAACTAGTGCGGATCAAGCGGCCCACGGCGATCCCCCCATTGATAGTGGCTTCCATGTCGATAATGCTGTTGAAAAAGGCCTGCCGGCTGGAGTGCCGCGTCACTTCGGCGAAATACGCGCCATCGCGAATAAAGATGATCCGGTTGCAAAAACTGGCGGTGAAGGCATCGTGAGTCACCATCATGATTGTCACGTCTTCCTCCAGGTTAAGTTTGGCCAGGTACTGCAACAGTTCAGTCGCCGCCATGGAATCCAGACTGCCGGTCGGCTCGTCGGCCAGAATCAGGTCGGGGTGGCCGATCATCGCGCGGGCCGCGGCGACCCGCTGGCGCTGGCCCAAGCTGAGCTGCTCCGGGTACCGCTTCAGCAGGGGCACCAGCCCGAGCATTTTGGCAAACCGCATTAACCGCTGGTCCAGGTCCTTGGGCACCGGCGGTACAAAGGTCTGCGGCAGCGTGATGTTATCGGCGACGGTCAGGTCTGGCACCAAGTTGAACGCCTGAAAAATAAACCCCAGGTCTTCGCGGCGGTATTTGGCCGCCTCACTGTCGCCCAGCCGGGTCAGCTCGCGCCCGGCCACCGTCAGCGTGCCGGAAGTGGGCTGGTCGATCGTCGCAATCATGTTGAGCAGCGTCGATTTGCCGGCGCCGCTGGGCCCCATGATGCCGACGAACTCCCCGGCCTCGATGTGAAAGCTGAGGTCATTGAGCGCAGTCACCCGGTTCAGCCGATGCCCGTATACTTTGGTTAAATGTGCCACGTCGACCACACGCATGCGCGCGCCTCCCTGTCTCTTTTTGTCCATGATACCAGAAACCAGGCGGCGCAGACGGTCACCTTTCGATACTGTTAGGCGCTTGTGCAGCCGCGCGCAAACCGCTACCATACAATTAAGAATGGAGGCCACGACATGTTCAAAATCATGATTGTAGAAGACGACCGCACCATCGCCGACCTGATCGCGGAGGCGTTAAACAAGTGGGAGTTTCAGGCGAGCACGGTGACGGATTTCAACCGCGTGTTCGACCAATTTCAGGCGACGCGCCCCGACTTGGTCCTGCTGGACATCAACCTGCCCGTCCGCGACGGCTACTACTGGGTGCAAAAGATCCGCGACGCCTCGCAGGTGCCCGTCATTTTCATTTCCAGTCGCAACACCAACATGGACATGGTGATGGCGATGAACCTCGGCGCCGATGATTTTGTGGAAAAACCATTCGCCATGGAGGTGCTGATCGCCAAAATTAACGCCCTGCTGCGGCGCACTTACAACTATCAGGACGCCGGAAGCGCATCCCTCACCGTCAACGGGCTGACCCTCGACTTCAAAACCGGCATGGCCTACGTCAACGACCAGGAGATCAACTTGTCCAAAAACGAGTACAAGCTGCTGCAGCTGCTGATGCGGGCACACGGCAGCGTCATCAGCCGCTCGCGCCTGCTCAAGGACCTGTGGACCGATGAGCGCTTTGTCGACGACAACACGCTGACCGTCAATATCAACCGCCTGCGCAAGAAAATCGAGGCGGCCGGACTGCCCGATTATATTCAGACCAAGGTCGGCCAAGGGTACATGGTGAAGTAGCATGACACTTAAAGCATACTTGCACGACCACTTGGCCGCCATCGCCTGGTTTTTCATCGGCCTGGCCCTGCTGTGCTTCGGGCTGTGGCTCGACCCGGGCCAGCGTGTGCGCTGGGATACCCTGCTGTACATCGCCGTGCTGGTCACCGGACTGGCCGCCGCGCTGCTGGCGTGGCACTACACCCGCACCAAGAAGTGGGTCAAGGCGTTCACCGATCGCCAAAGCGCTGGGGCCGAGGCGCTGGACTGGCCGCTGAACCCGGCCAGCAGTCACGAGCACGCGGCAATCAGCGAGGCGTACAACCACGTCTTGCGCGAGCACCGGCAGGCCCAATCGGAGCTGATCGCCCGCCAGCAGGACCAAAAAGCGTTCATCGACTCCTGGGTCCACGAGATCAAGGTGCCGCTGGCCGCCGCCGGGCTCCTCCAGGACAGCCTGGACGGGCAGGCACCGGAAAAGCCGCTGGACGACTTGGCGCTGCAGCTGGACAAGATCAACTTTTACGTCGAGCAAGTGCTGTACTACTCGCGCCTCGACAGTTTTTCCAAGGACTACCTGCTGCGTGAGTACGACTTGAAGCCCTTGGTCGACGGCGTCATCGTCGACCAGCGCAACAGCTTCATCGACCGGCGCATCAGTTTCACCTTAAACGGTCATTCACTGACCGTCGTCACGGATGAAAAGTGGCTGCGCTTCATCCTGGGTCAGCTGGTGTCCAACGCCCTGAAGTACACGGCGCCTGGGGGCAAGATCACCGCGACCATTCAAGACGCCAAAACCGAGGCCACGCTGACCATTGCGGATACCGGTATCGGCATCCCCCAAGACGAGCTGCACCGCGTCTTTGAAAAAGGCTTCACCGGCACCAATGGCCGCAACGCGAACCAGCGCTCGACTGGCCTGGGGTTGTACCTGGCGGATCAACTGAGCCAAAAACTCGGCCATCACCTGACCATCAGGTCGACTGTTGGCAAGGGCACGGCCGTGACGATCCATTTTCCCCACCTCAGCTTTTACGGGGAAAGCGGCGCGACCTTGACCAAACCGGATTTGAAGTAGGCAAAAGCCCGCGGAAAATTTTTCCCGCGGGCTTTTTGTGCTACCTGACCAAGTTTTTCCAAATTTTGACTGAACCGGCTTCAAGCGAGGCCGGCACGTCGATGATGCGCTGGTTGGAGCTGCCCCGAAACTGCAGCGTCAGGTCCTTCTTGGCCTCAAGGAAGCGGCCGTCGACCAGAATGTCAAGCATCTTCAGCAGCTCAAGCTTGTCGTCGGACTCCTTCATCAGCTCGTCCCAGGTGTACCCGGTCCAGCTCCAGATGTCCTTGGTGTGGCCGAACTCCTGGCGGACTCGCCGGCACAACCGCAGGCAGACCTGCGTGTTCAAGAATGGCTCGCCGCCCAGCAGCGTCAGGCCCTGCACGTAGCTCTGGCTGAGGTCCGTGATGATGCGATCCTCCAGCTCCTGCGTGTACGGCGTGCCGTAATGGAAGTTCTGCGCCACCTTGTTGTAGCAGCCTGGACAGTTAAAGCGGCACCCGGACACGTAAATGCTGCACCGCACCCCTTCACCGTCGACAAACACGAACGGTTTGTAGCTGGCCACGTACTGCAGCGACAGGTCGGACGCGAGCCACTCCTTGGGTTTTGGATTATTCGGCAATCTTGTTTGGGCCATGTTGCTCACTCCATTTCATAGGTTCAATGCTACCACAGCCAACCCCCAAGATATAGTACCCAAGCACAAAAAAAGTGTGCATTCGCCATGGATGTGGTGGTTGCACACTTTTTGGTTAATGCAGACCCTTGGCCCCGATGTCGCTGCGCGTCGCCAGGTCGCCTTGCAGCGGCTGCATGCGTGCATACGCCTGATGCTGGGCCTCGACCAGGCCCTTGCCTGCACCAATCACGGCAAAAATGCGGCCGCCAGCGCTGACGTAATTGCCGTCTCCTTTTGCCACCCCTGCCGGCACCCAGTAATGGCGCTGCGCCGCGTCGGGCACGACCAGCGGATAGGCCCGGCCGGCGTGCGGGTAAGCGGGATCCACCGCCACGACGGCACAGTAAGTTTGGCCGTCTAGTGCCAGCTTTTCGGCCGTGCCGGCCAGCAGATCAAGCGTGAGCTGGTAAAAGTCATTTTGCACCTGTGGCAGCAGCACCTGGGTCTCCGGATCGCCGAAGCGCAAGTTGTATTCAAGGATCTTGGGTCCGGTGCTGGTGAACATTAAGCCCACGTAAAGCACCCCGCAGCCCGTCAGGCCGTCCGCGGCCATACCGGCGAGCGTTTGGTCGACTAGGTCGCAAGCGGCCTGCTGCTGGGCCTGGCCGAACTGCGGCGTCGGGCTGTAAGCCCCCATGCCGCCAGTGTTCGGACCCGAATCCCCGTCAAAGCGCCGCTTGTGGTCCTGGGCCAGCGGAAAAATCACGCGAGCCTGACCGTTAAACATGGCAAGCACCGAGGCCTCTTCGCCTTGCAGATATTCCTCCAGCAACACTGGGGCCGCCGCGTCAGCCGCGTACAGCGCGGCAATGGCGGTTTGCGCCGCCGCTAGCGTTTGCGCCACGGTGACACCCTTGCCTGCCGCCAGGCCGTCCGCCTTGATCACGATGGGCGCGCCGAAGCGGTTCAGTGCGGCCGTGGCCTCTTGCAGCGAGTGGACGGTCAGGGCCTGCGCGGTGGGCAAGTGGTGCCGCGCCATGAACGCCTTGGCAAACGTTTTGCTGCTTTCCAGTTGCGCCAGGGCCTTGGTCGGCCCGAACACCGGCAGTCCGGCCGCCTCGAACGCATCCACCACGCCGCCCGCCAGCGGCTGCTCGGGCCCGACAAACGTCAAGGCAACGTGATCTTTGGCAAAGGCAATGAGCGCCTCGGTTTCAGCCTCATCGATTGCCACCGGCGTCAGCCCAATCAGTGCCATGCCGGCGTTGCCCGGCGCCACAAACACCTGCCCCACTTGCGGCGAGCGCAGAAACGCCCGCCCGAGCGCACTTTCTCGGCCGCCTTGGCCGATCACCAACACATTGACCATCACTGCCTCCTTAGTGGCGGAAGTGCCGCACGCCGGTCGTCACCATCGCGATGCCGTACTTGTCTGCCATCGCGATCGAATCCTTGTCGCGAATCGAGCCGCCGGGCTGAATGATGGCCTTGATGTCATGCTGCGCCGCGTATTCCACACAGTCGTCCATCGGGAAAAAGGCGTCCGAGGCCATCACCGCCCCGGCGAAGTGCTTATTCTGCTGGGCCTCGTTTAGGGCGATTTCCACCGAACCAATCCGGTTCATCTGCCCGGCGCCGATGCCGAGCGTCTGCCCCTTCTTGGCGACCACAATCGCGTTACTCTTGACGTGCTTGACCACCTGCTGAGCAAACAGCAGCGAGGCAATTTGGTCCGCAGTTGGCTGCACCTTCGTCACCACCGTCAGGTCGGCGGCAGTTTCGATCTTTGTGTCGGTGGTTTGCCGCAGCACCCCACCGTTGACCGCAACGGTTTCGACCCGCTCCGGCAGCGGTCCGCCGGCCAGGTTGATGGTCAGCAGCCGGACGTTTTTCTTCTTGGCCAACACCGCAAAGGCATCGTCATCAAAGCTGGGCGCCATGATGATCTCCAAAAACAGCGCGTGCATCTTCTCGGCGGTGGCGAGGTCCACCGGCCGGTTCAGCGCGATGATGCCACCGAAAATCGACATCGGATCGGCTGCGTAGGCCTTGTCCCAGGCCGCCTCGATGGTTGCCCCTTGGCCGATGCCGCACGGGTTCATGTGCTTAACCGCGACCACAGTCGGTTCCTGATACTCGTTGACCATGGCCAGCGCGGCGTCGGCGTCGCGAATGTTGTTGAAGGACAGCGCCTTACCGTGCAGCTGCTTGGCGTTGACCAGCGATTCAGCCGGGGCGTCGGGTGAGCCGTAAAAGGCGGCCTGCTGATAACTGTTTTCACCGTAACGCAGGCTTTGCACCTTGCTGAAGGTCGGGGTGAACTGCTGCGGGAAGGGCTCAGGATCCAGGTAGGCGGCGATTTGGGCATCATAGGCAGCGGTGATCTGGAAGACCTTGGCGGCAAGCTGCGTCCGCAGCGCTGCATCGTCCTCATCCAGGCCGGTCAAGACCCGCGCGTAATCCGCGGGATCGGCCACGGCCCACACGCTGGCCGCGTTTTTGGCCGCCGCGCGCAAGGCGCTGGGCCCGCCGATATCGATCTGTTCGATGGCCTCTGCCCGTGTTGTTTCCGGCTTGGCGATCGTTGCCGCAAACGGGTACAGGTTCACGCACACCAGGTCGATGGGCTGAATGTCTCGCGCTTTGAGCGCCGCCATGTGAGTCGGCTCATCCCGCTTGGCCAAGATGCCGGCGTGAATGTTCGGGTGCAGCGTCTTGACCCGGCCGTCCAACATTTCGGGAAAACCGGTCACCGCTTCGACGGCGGTCACGGTGAGGCCGGCCTTTTCCAAAGTGGCCTTGGTGCCGCCAGTGGACACCAGTTCGAAGCCGCGATCGATCAGTCCCGCGGCAAATTCCTGCAGGCCGGTTTTATCGGACACACTTAACAATGCGCGTTTCACTAGATTTTCTCCTCCTTGATGAGTGCTTCAATTGTCTGGGGCAACAGGTGGTGCTCAACATCGTGGATCGCCGTTTCCAGCTCGGGCAAGGTGGTGCCCTCGCCGATCAGCACCGGCGCCTGGGCGATGATCTTGCCAGAGTCGATGCCGGCATCGACGTAATGAACCGTCACGCCGGTCACCTTGACGCCGTAATTAAATGCATCAGCGATGCCGGTGCGCCCGGGAAAACTCGGCAGCAGTGCCGGATGCAGGTTGATGATGCGGTTCGGGTAGGCATTTAGCAGCGTGGACCCGATGATCCGCATGAACCCTGCCAGCACAATCAGGTCACACGCCGGCAAGTGGGCAATCAGCGCCGCCTCAGCCGCAGCCTTATCCGGGTAATCGCGGTAGTTGAGCGCGATCACCGGAATGCCTCGGCGCTTCGCCTTGGCCAGCACCGGTGCCCCTGGCTGATCGCACACCAGGGCCAGGATCGCCGCTGTTTTGGTCCGGTCAAAATGATCGGCCAGCGCCTCAAAGTTCGAACCGGTGCCAGAAGCGAAAACAATCAGCTTTTTGGTCATGGCTTCCCCCATTCCACCGCGGCCTGGGTGCGCGGCACGACCTGCCCGATGCGCTTGGCGTGCGGATCGGCTTGCAGCACCGCGGCCACATTTTCCGGCGCGACCGCGAGCACCATGCCGATGCCCAAGTTGAAGGTTTTGCGCATTTCGTCATCGCTGATCGCCGCAGCCTGCTGAATGCGCTGAAAAATTTCCGGCCACTGCCAGGCTTGCGGATCAAAGCGCGCGGCCAGGTCTTTTGGCAGCAGCCGCGGCACGTTTTCGGTAAACCCGCCGCCAGTGATGTGCGCAGCGCCGTGCAGCAAACCGGCCTTGAGCAGGCGCAGCATCGGCTTCACGTACAGGCGCGTGGGGGTCAAAAGCGCCGTGCGGATCTCGGTGCCGTCAGACAACGGCATCATCCCGAAATTTGTTTCTGCGAGCAGCGCCCGCACCAGGGAGAAGCCGTTCGAGTGCACCCCGCTGCTCGGCAGCCCAATCAGCACATCGCCTGTTTGGACCCCTTGCGGCAGCAACTGCTCGCGGGACGCCAGCCCCACGGCAAAACCGGCCAGATCGTAGTGCTTTTGCGGGTACATCCCTGGCATTTCGGCCGTTTCACCGCCGATCAGGCTCATTTGCGCCTCGCGGCAGCCGTACGCGATTCCGCGCACCACGTCCTCGACGCGGCTGGGGATCAGCTGGTCGGTCGCCAGGTAGTCCAGGAAAAACAGCGGTGTTGCGCCGGAGGCCACCAGGTCATTGGCGACCATTGCGACTAAATCAATGCCGATGGTTTCATGCTGGTCGCACTCAAGCGCCAGTAGCAGTTTCGTGCCGACGCCATCAGTGGCGGATAGCAGGACCGGGTGCTTGACCTTCGGCAACGCATAGGCCGCCGCAAAGCCGCCCAAATCACCCAGCACGTTTTGGTCCTGCGTGGCCTTGACCAGCGGGGCGATTCGCGAAACGGCTTCGTTGCCGGCCGCGACATTCACCCCGGCTTGCTCATAATTCAGACTCATCGTGCAGCCACCTCCTCGACGTTCAGTGTCAGCTTTGAGAGTTCTTCTTTCAGGTTCGCCGCGTAATCGTCCAGCGGCGTCGGGTACTTACCGGTGAAATACGCCACGCACAGGCCGCGGTTCGGCGCGGTGGTTTGCAGATTCACGCTATCTTCCAGCCCCTGCACGGACAAAAAGCCCAAGCTTTCCACCCCCAGGAGCTGACGCATGGCCGCCACACTGTAATTGGCGGCCAGCAATTCCTTGGTGGACTGAATATCGATTCCGTAAAAGCACGGGAAGCGCAGCGGCGGGCTGGCGATGCGCAAGTGCACACTCTTGGCGCCGGCGTCCTTGAGCAGCTGGACGATCTGCTTGGCGGTGGTCCCGCGCACGATCGAATCATCGATCAGCACGACCCGCTTGCCGTTGACCACCGCTTTGAGCGCGGAAAGCTTGAGGCGCACGCTGCGTTCGCGCAGCGCCTGCGTGGGCTGAATAAAGGTCCGCGCCACGTACTGACTCTTGATGAGCCCCATTTCGTACGGGATCCCGCTTTCCTGCGCGTAGCCGATGGCGGCGGACAGGCCGGAGTTGGGCACCCCGACCACGATGTCTCCGGCCGCCGGCTGCTCTTGCGCCAGCCGCTTGCCCATGGCCACGCGCGCCTGGTGCACGTTGACGCCGTGAATCTCCGAATCCGGGCGGGCAAAGTAGATGTACTCCATCGAGCACACCGCCAGCTGCGTGTGCGTGGTGTATTGTTCCGCGGTCATCCCGGCGTTGGTAACCGTGATCAGCTCGCCGGGCTGCACGTCCTTGATGAACTCGGCGCCGACCACGTTGAGCGCCGCAGTCTCGCTGCAGATGACATAGCCGCCGCTGGGCAGCTGGCCGACCACCAGCGGCCGAAACCCGTTGGGATCGCACGCCGCGTAAAGGCCATTTTCCGTCAGCAGGGCGAAGGCAAAACCCCCGTGGACCTGGTTCAGCGCGTCGATCAGCTGGCCCTTGAAGGTTTTCGCCGGACTGCGGCGCAGCAGGTGCATCAGGACCTCAGTGTCGCTGGTCGACTGAAAAATCGCGCCATTTTGCTCCAGCGAAGCCCGCAGGCTCAGCGCGTTGGTCAGGTTGCCGTTGTGGGCCAGCGCCACCGCCCCGTCGGAAAAGCGAAACAACAGCGGCTGAATGTTTTCGAGGATTGCCCCGCCGGCCGTGGCGTAACGCACGTGACCCAGCGCGGCCGGGCCGCGCAATGCGATCAGGTCAGCCGGCTGGGCAAACACCTGCGACACCAGCCCGAACCCATAATGCCGGCGCAGGCCCGCCGGCGTGCGGCCGACAATGCCCGCGCCTTCCTGGCCGCGGTGCTGCAGCGTGTGCAGGCCCAGGTGGGTGATGTCCACCGCGTTCGGGTCGCCCCACACGCCGAAGACGCCGCACTCCTCGTTCAAGCTCTTTACTTCAGCAGGCATGGCAAGCTCTCCTCCCAAATCGTCTGCAAGGCGCTGATCGGCGCTTCAATGCGGCCATCCGCGGCCGCAATCGCCAGCTGGTCGCCACCCGTCGTGCCAAGCAGCGTTGCCGTGTCACCGGCGAGCGTCTCAAATGCAGACTGCTGGGCCGTCGGAATCGTCACTAGGAAGCGACTTTGCGTTTCGCTGAACAGCTGCGCGGCCGGCAGCGCCAGCTTGACCTGCGCCCCGATGCCGGTATGGAAGGTCATCTCAGCCAACGCCACGGCTAAGCCCCCGTCGCTGATGTCATGTGCCGCCGAGACCAAGTGCTGGCGGATCGCCGAAAGGACCACCTGCTGAACGTGTTGTTCCAGCTTGAGGTCCAGTGGCATCAAGTTTCCGGCCACCGTGCCGGTTTCGACTTGCTGCAGCAAACTGCCGTTAAAATCGGCGACCGTGTCGCCCAGCAGGTAGATCAACTCACCGGCCGTCTTGAAGCGCGGCGTGGTGATGGTCGTCAGGTCCTCGATCAGGCCCACCATCCCGATCATCGGGGTCGGATCGATGGCCTCCCCGTTGGTTTCATTGTAAAGCGACACGTTGCCGGAAATCACCGGCGTGTTCAGCGCCTTGGTCGCGGCAACAATGCCTTTGGCCGACTCCTGCAGGCTGTAAAATTGCTCGGGTTTCGTCGGGTCACCGTAGTTGAGGCAATCCGTGATGCCGATCGGCTCCGCGCCAGTTGCGACCAGGTTGCGCGCCGCCTCGGCCACGGTGATGGCCCCGCCAACTTCGGGATCAAGCGCCAGGTAGCGGCCGTTGGAATCCGTCGTCATGGCCAGTGCCCGGTGCGTGCCGCGCACCCGAATCACCGCGGCATCCCCGCCTGGCCCTTCGATCGTGTTGGTTTGCACCTGGGCATCATAGCGGCGATACAGACTGGTTTTATCCGCGACGTTGGGATCGGCCAACAGCTTTTTCAGAGTTGCCTCTGGGTCTGTCACGGCTGGCACAAAGTCGGTCGCGGGGTGCACGAGCCGCTGTGGTTTCACCCCTTGCTGGTAATACACCGGCGCGTCGTCGGTCAACAGGCTCACAGGCACGTCGCACACGGTTTCGCCGTGCTGCAGGAGCGTGTAACGCCCGTCGTCGGTCACGTGGCCGATGACCACCGCATCCAGGTCGTACTGCTTGAACACGGCGCTGACTTCCGCCTCGCGCCCGGCCTTGACGCACAGCATCATGCGCTCCTGCGACTCGGACAGCATGATCTCAAACGGTGTCATGTTCGGCTCGCGCTGCGGCACCAGGTCCAAATCGAGCACCATGCCGTAACCCGCCTTGTCCGCCATTTCGACGGTGGAAGACACCAGTCCCGCCGCGCCCATGTCCTGCATGCCCACCAGCGCTTCTTGGTGGTCGCGCGTCACTTCGAGGCAGGCGTCGACGAGCAGCTTTTCCATGAACGGATCGCCGACTTGGACGGCGGAGCGGTTGGCTTCTTCCTCGGTCGAAAACTCGGCCGACGCAAAGCTGGCGCCGTTGATCCCGTCCCGTCCGGTTTTGGCCCCGACGTACAGCAGGCTGTTGCCGGTGCCGGCCGCCTTGCCGCGCTGGATCGCGCTTTCGTCCATGACCCCGACGCACATCGCGTTGACCAGGGGATTCTGCGCGTAGGTCGGCGCAAACCTGGTCTCGCCGCCGACCGTTGGAATGCCGATCGCGTTGCCGTAGTCGCCGATGCCGGCCACGACCTGATCGATCAGCTGCTTGGTGTGCGCATTGTCAGGATACCCAAAGGCCAGCGAGTCCAGGATGGCGACCGGTTTGGCCCCGATAGAAAAAATGTCGCGGATGATGCCGCCCACGCCGGTCGCCGCCCCTTGGTAAGGTTCGACGGCACTGGGATGGTTGTGGCTTTCAGCCTTGAACACGACCGCCTTGCCTTCACCAATGGCGATAACGCCGGCGCCTTCGCCAGGGCCCATCAACACGCGGTCATTTTTGGTCCAAAAGGTTTTCAGCACCGGCTTGCTGTACTTGTAGGCGCAGTGCTCACTCCACATACCAGAGGCAAGCCCAATTTCAGTCAGGTTCGGCAGCCGGCCCAGCTTTTCGGCGAACCGGTCGTACTCGGCATCGGTCAAACCCCACTGCCGGTAAGGCTTTTCCGTTTTAATCTGCGCCGGACTCAGCTCAGTTTGCAGCATACGCACCCTCCTTGGTCGCCTGGACCAGCGATTCAAACACCCCTAGGCCATCCGTCCCGAAAATTAGCTCCTCGACGGCGCGCTCCGGGTGCGGCATCATCCCCAGAACGTTGCCGGCCGCGTTCGTCAGGCCGGCGATGTCGTTCAGGCTGCCGTTCGGATTATGGGCGTAGCGGAAGACCACTTGGTGGTTCGCCTCGAGCGCGGCCAGTGTCTGGGGATCGGCATAGTAGTTGCCTTCCCCGTGCGCGATCGGCAGGGTGATGGACTGCCCAGCTTCGTACCGCGAGGAAAAAGCGGTTTCGGCATTGGCCACCACCAGCGGCTCGGGCTCACAGATGAACTGCAGGCTGGTGTTCCACTGGAGTGCGCCCGGCAAAAGGCCCGCTTCGGTCAGAATCTGGAACCCGTTGCAAATGCCGAGCACGTACCCCCCGGCCTGCGCGAACTGTTTCAAGGCCGCCATCACCGGGGCAAACTTGGCGATGGCGCCGGAGCGCAGATAGTCCCCGTAGGAAAAGCCGCCCGGGACCAGCACCAGGTCAAACCCATCAAGCGTGGTCGCCTTGGCGGAAACTTTGACCGCCTCTTCCCCCACGACGTCATTGATGGCGTGCATCAAATCATCGTCGCAGTTGGAGCCGGGAAAGCTGATCACTGCCGCCTTCATTCCGCCACCGCCAATTCTTCGACCGTGAACTTAAAAGTCTCCGTGTTGACATTGGCCAGCATTTCGTCGCAGATGCGCGCAACTTGCTGCTCGGCTTCCGCCTGACTGGCCGCGCTCAGGGTCAGCTCGAAGTACTTGCCAACCAGGACGTGGCTCACGTTATCGTCGCCCAGGCGGGTCAGGGTGTTTTGAATCACTTGTGCCTTGGGGTCCAAGACGCTGGGTTTGTAGTTGACAAAAATTTTGGCTTTAAACATGAGCGACTCCTTTCAAACGATCGAGGACGACTTGGTAAACCGGGGTCAGCGGCCCAGCATCCTTGCGGAACACATCCTTGTCCAGCGACTTGCCGGTGGCTTCGTCCACCAGCCGCATGTTATCCGGTGACAGCTCATCCGCAAGGACCAGCGTGCCATTGGCCAGACGGCCGAACTCCAGCTTGAAGTCGACCAGCGCGATGCCAATGCCGGCAAACCGCTTTTGAAGTAGCGCGTTCACGCGGTCTGCCAACTCGTGGATCGCGGCCAAAGTGGCGGTATCCGCATACCCCAGGGCCTTGATCTGCTCGTCGTTAATAAACGGGTCGTCCAGCGCGTCCGACTTGTAGTAGAACTCGTGAACCGCAGGGGTCAGCTTCATCAGGTGCGCCGTGTGGAATTTGCGTTCAAAACTGCCAGAGGCCAGGTTGCGTACCACTGCCTCGAGCGGGATCATTTCGCACTGCCGCACCAGCATCGTGTGGTCGTCCAGATCCTTGATAAAGTGAGTCGGGATTCCTGCAGCGGTCAGCTCCTCAAACAGCAGCCCGGAGATTTGGCGGTTCAACGCGCCTTTGCCCTGGATCTGCACCTTGCGCTTACCGTTCAGTGCGGTCGCCTGGTCCTTGTAGGTCACCCACAGCACACCCGGGGTGTCCGTTAAAAACATGTCTTTGGCTTTTCCGGAATACAGCAGTTCAGTTTTTTCCATATTCATCCTCCAATTGAATTGACCCCATCAGATCCTTCGTGTCCCCTGCCAGCACGGTCAGGTGGCCCATCTTGCGACCGGGGCGCGCCTCCGCCTTACCATAGTCGTGCAGATGCCATTCCGGGTGCTGCGGCCACGCGGCCTTAGCGCATTCCAAATCGGCCCCCAGGAGATTGCGCATCACGGCGCATTCCTGCAGTCGCACCTGGGGAATTGGCAGACCGCAGATGCTGAGAATGTGGGCCTGGAACTGTGAAAAGTTGCAGGCCTCAATCGTGTAATGCCCAGAGTTGTGCGGCCGCGGTGCCAGCTCGTTGACCAGCACGCCGGATTTGCCGGCGAACAGTTCAATGCCCAGCACCCCACGCAGGTCCAGCGCAGTGGCAATTTTAGTGGCCAGCGCATCAATTTGGTACTGCTCGGCCTTCGCCAGGTCCGGTGCCGGGGCAATAGTCACATGTAAAATGTGATCCTTGTGGCGATTCTCGACGACGGGAAAACAGCGAACCCGGTCCCGGCCATCACGCGTCACCATCAAAGACAACTCACGGTCAAACGGCACGCGCGCCTCGAGGATGCACGGCCCCTTGGCCGCGAGAGCCTGAGCGGCTGGTAAATCAAGGTCGCTGTTAATGTCCTGCTGCCCGTGGCCGTCGTAGCCCCCAGTCGTGGTTTTCAGGATCGCCGGGACCCCGACTACATGAATCGCCGGGATCAGCGCCGCTGGGTCTGGCACTGCGGCGAACTCCGCTGTCGGCACGCCGTGATCGCGCAGGAACGTTTTTTCCTTCACCCGATCGCGCGTGATGGCCAAAAGCGCTGTGCCCTGCGGCAGCGCCGCCTGCTTGCTGGCCTCTTGCAGCGCCGCCAGATCCACATTTTCAAATTCGTAAGTCAGCACGTCGGCACGCCGGGCCAGCTCATCCAGCGCCGCGTGATCGTCGTAGTCGGCCTGCAGCTGGAAGTCTGCAACTTGACCAGCCGGAGCGTGCGGCGTCGGATCAAGCACGCCCACCGTGTAGCCCATCGCCTTGGCCGCTTGGGCCAGCATGCGACCCAGCTGGCCGCCGCCAACAATGCCGATCGTCGCCGGGGGCAGGATTGGCTTAATCATTCAGCGCCGCCTCGCTTTCGATCGACTGCTGCGTCTGGGCCTGACGGTATGCTGCCAGGCGTCTCGCCACTGCCTCATCCCGGATGGCCAGCATCGCCGCGGCCAGCAGCGCCGCATTTTTCGCCCCAGCCTCGCCAATGGCCATGGTCGCCACCGGAATCCCGGCCGGCATTTGGACAATCGAGAGAAGCGAGTCGATTCCGTTCAATGTTCGGGTTTTAATCGGTACCCCAATGACGGGCACGGTCGTGTTGGCGGCCAGCATGCCAGGCAAGTGGGCCGCCCCACCGGCCCCCGCGATGATCACGTCAATTCCCTGGTCACGCGCCGAAGCGGCAAACTGCTGCAATTGCTGCGGCATGCGGTGCGCCGAGATCACGTGCTTAACAAGCGGAATCTTAAGCTGCTCTAGCAGTGCCGCCGCCTGCCTCATCGTTGGCCAATCCGAAGCCGATCCCATCACTACTGCAACTGTCACGAATCGTCACCTGCTTTCGTATTTGCTTTGAGTGTAGCACGGCTCGGCCCTCGGCTCAACAGTTTTTAGGAACAAAGTTAGCGTTATCTCATTTTATTGTTCGTGTTCTACTTGGGCATAAAAAACCGCAAGCCTCGCTTGCGGTAAATTTATGCGCTGAACTTATTCAGCGTGCTGTTCGTAATTGACGACGGCGCCGATCAGGTTGGCCGCATCCGTGTACTGGCAGATCTTGATCACCGGCCGCTGCGTCGCGATCTCGATTTTCTTGAAGACGCCGTCCATGTGGCGCTCGATGCCGGGAATCAGGGCCGGATTGCGGGACACCCCGCCGCCCAGCAGAAACATCTCCGGATCATAGCTGTACTGCAGATTGAAAATGACCTCGGCCAGCGCCTCAAAGAACCCTTCGACCTCTTCGTGGGCGACGCGATCACCGGCGGTTGCCGCGGTAAACAGCGCCTCGCCGGTAATTTGCTTGCCAGTGCGCTTTTCATAGTTCTTCACCCGCTCAACAACGGTCGCCTGCGCTGAGACGCCCTTACCATTTTGCAGCATGAACCCGAACTCGCCGCCCAACAGGTGCGCACCGTGTTCAACGTGGCCGTTGGCGATCAGCGCACCGCCGACTCCAGTGCCCAAAACGAGCATGGCCACCCGCTGCTTGCCCTTTGCTGCACCGCTTTTGACCTCAGCAAGCGCCGCACAGTTGGCGTCGTTTTCAAACGCCAAGGGCAGGCCGAAACGCTTTTCTAGCTCGGGCTTAATGGGAAAGTTGTGGATGTACGGCAGCGCACTCATGCCCTCGATGACCCCAGTTTCCTGATTGACCGCCCCGGGGCTGGAAATCGCCACCCCGACCAGCGGGTGGTCGGCCTTCATTTTCGTCACCGTGTTGGCCAGCAGCCCGTAAAACTGGGCCAGCGTCTTCGGCGTGGGTGCGGCCGTGCGGTCCTGCAACGCTTGTCCGTCCCAGCGCGCAAATTTAATGGTCGTCCCACCGATATCGATCACAGCTAATTCCATTTTGCCATCTCCAAGCATTTATTTGTCTACACAAATTAGTCTAGAGGTTGGTGTATCCGCTGTCAAACGCCAGCGGCAAGCCAGGCAAAATAAAAGCGCCCCAGCCGAAGCCGGGACGCGTTCATTTCGAGCGGATTAGTTCTTTTCAGTGAATTCCTTAACCAGCTTGATGTTGTCTTCGTTGGTCACGGACTCGGTCGTGGCCCGTTCCGCCAAAGTCTTCAGGTAACTAGCCGAAAGACCTTTCATCTGGCTGCGAACGCGCAGGATCGAGGTGGCAGACATCGAGAACTCATCGAGACCCATGCCGACCAGCAGTGGCACCATGATCGGGTCGCCAGCGGCTTCCCCGCACATGCCGGCCCACTTGCCTTCCTTATGCGCCGAATCGATGATGTGCTTAACCAAGCGCAGGATCGATGGGTTGTAAGGCTGGTAGAGGTAGGACACGCGGTCGTTGCCGCGGTCTGCCGCCATGGTGTACTGGATCAGGTCGTTGGTCCCGATGGAGAAGAAGTCTGCGACCTTGGCGAATTGATCCGCCAAGACAGCCGCCGCAGGCACTTCCATCATCATACCGGTTTGGATGTTATCCGCAACCTTCACGCCCGCTTTGACCAGCTTGTCCTTTTCCTCCAAGAAGACCTTCTTAGCCGCCTTGAATTCATTGACCGTGCCGATCATTGGGAACATGATGCGCAAATTGCCAAAGGCTGAAGCCCGCAGCAGTGCGCGCAGCTGAGTGCGGAAAATATCCTGACGATCCAAGCTGATGCGGATGGCCCGATAGCCCAGGAACGGGTTGTCTTCGTGTGGCAGTGGCAGGTATGGCAGCTTCTTGTCGCCGCCGATGTCCATCGTCCGGACAACCACTGGCTTCCCGTCCATCTTCTCGAGGACCGCCTTGTAGGCCTCGAACTGGTCGTCTTCAGTTGGGAGCTCTGAGGAGTCCATGTAAAGGAACTCGGTCCGGTACAGACCAACGGCTTCGGCACCGTTAGCGAGCACCCCGTCCATGTCCTTCGGGGTCCCAATGTTGGCGCCGACTTCGAAGTGCTGACCGTCAGCCGTGACCGTCTTAGCGGTCTTCAGCTGTGCCCATTCGGCCTTCTGCGTGGCAAAATCTTTGGCCGCCTTTTCGGAGGCCTGGATCTGGTCCGCGCTCGGGTCGATGGTCACTTCACCAGTCAAGCCGTTGACGGTGATCATCTGGTCGTTCTTCACGTCCTTGGTGACCGTGTCGGTCCCGACGACCGCCGGGATCTCGAGCGAACGGGCCATGATCGCGCTGTGCGCGGTCCGGCCGCCGATGTCGGTCACAAAGGCTTTCACGTACTGCTTGTTGAGTTGAGCCGTGTCAGACGGCGTCAAGTCATGCGCCACGATGACGACTTCCGAATCGATCAGTGCCGGGTTCGGCAGCGGCCGGTTCAGCAAGTGGGACAGCACCCGCGTCGAAACGTCGCGGATATCCGCTGCACGTTCCTGCATGTAAGTGTTGTCTGTCATGGCCTCAAACGTTTCAATGAAACCGTCAGAAACAGACTTCAGGGCCGTTTCGGCGTTGACCTTATCGTCCTTGATCTGCTTTTCGATCGCACCGATGTATTCCGGGTCAGCCAGCATCGTCATGTGCGCATCGAAGACTTCTGCTTCTTCTTCGCCCAGTGACGCCGCGGCCTTTTTGCGAATGATCTTTAGTTCGTCTGTGCTCTGGTCGAGCGCGGTGTGCAAACGTGCGACCTCTTTGTCTGTATCTTCAATAGTTGACTTCGAAAATGACAGATCGGGTTGCACGAGCAGGTAGGCCTTCGCCGTAGCGACGCCGTCACTTGCCGCGATCCCTTTCAAGTTCTTAGTCATTAGTTAGACAAGCCTTCCTTTTTCATGGTCTCTTCGATGGCAGCAATTGCTTCCTTCTCGTCTGCGCCTTCAGCGGAGATGGTGACATCGGCACCTTGGCCGACACCCAAGCTCATGACGCCCATGATGGACTTCAAGTTAACGCTCTTGCCCTTGTATTCCAAGTTAATGTCAGAGTTGAACTTGCTGGCTGCCTGAACCAAGAGAGTTGCGGGACGGGCGTGGATACCTGTTTCTGCGACAACATTAAATTCACGTTTTTCCATGAGTAATCTGCTCCTTTGTGTATAAACTTTTGCCGAATAGAATTCGCATTCTATTTCTTGTAAACCTTACCATTATTCCGCTTTCAGGACAAGTATTGCGAATGGTTTTATTGCGTCTTGGCGGATTGGTAATGGTACAGAATGGTGCCGCCGCGCTTCGCCTGCCCGACGATTTCCTTGCGACCTGGATAGTTGGTCCACGCCTCGCGAAAAGCGGCAAACGTATCTGGTTCGATCTTGATCTCGGTGATCTTACCAGCGCGCAGATCATCCATCATCTTGACATAATCTGATGCCACATGCTTGCCCCCTTTCTGTGACTATTTTAGACTAGAGATAGGCGCTTGACCAGCTGCGAAACCGCTGTCTTAAGGAATTCACCAAAAAAATTAGCACTCTCATGGGTAGAGTGCTTGCATTATATTTTTCGCGGTGTACACTGGAGTCAAGGTCAAAGAAGGTCAAAGCCTTTTTGACTTTTCCGCGCGCATTGCGTGGAAGTGACATAGATAAGAAAGGTTGTGAACAACGGTGCTATGTGAAAATTGCCATCAAAATCCGGCTACCATTCACCTGTATACCAGCGTGAATGGCCAACGCCAAGAGATCAACCTATGCCAGAACTGCTATCAGCAGTTGAAACAACAAGCAGGAGGCAACATGCAACCAACGAATGCAAACAATGATCCGTTCGGCTTCAACAGTCTCGATGACATCTTCCGGGCGATGGCTTCCGGCCAAACCGGCGGGCAACAGCCGCAGGACCAGACGCCGCCCACCCAAAGTGGACGCAATGGCGGCGGCCGCGGCAACCGGCCTGGCCAAGGCGGTAATTCCGTGCTCGGTCAGTTCGGTGTCGACCTGACCGCCAAGGCGAAGAACGGCGAAATCGATCCGGTCATCGGCCGCGATGAAGAAATTGCTCGCGTGATCGAGATCTTGAACCGCCGGACGAAGAATAACCCCGTGCTGATTGGTGAGGCCGGTGTTGGCAAGACCGCCGTGGTCGAGGGCCTGGCCCTCAAGATTGCGAACGGTGACGTACCAACCAAGCTTCAGGACCGGCACGTGATTCAACTCGACGTCGTGTCCCTGGTGCAAGGCACCGGGATCCGCGGCCAGTTTGAACAACGAATGCAACAGCTGATCGACGAGCTCAAGAAGAATCCGAACATCATCCTCTTCATCGACGAGATCCACGAAATCGTCGTGGCTGGGAATGCCGAAGGCGGCATGGACGCCGGCAACATCCTGAAGCCAGCGTTGGCCCGCGGCGAACTGCAACTGGTCGGTGCCACGACCTCGAACGAGTACCGGCAGATTGAAAAAGACTCTGCCCTTGCCCGCCGGCTGCAGCCCGTCACCGTCGAAGAGCCGACCCCTGAGGAGACCATCAAGATCCTCAAGGGCATCCAGCCGCGCTACGAAGCCTATCACCACGTCAAGTACACGGACGACGCCATTGAAGCGGCGGTCAACTTGTCCGACCGGTACATCCAGGACCGGTTCCTGCCTGACAAGGCGATCGACCTGCTGGATGAGGCCGGGTCGCGCAAGAACCTGACCATTACCGTGGCCGATCCGCAAACCATCAAGGACAAGATCGCCGAAGCCGAAAAGCAGAAGCAGGCCGCCTTGAAGCAGGAAGACTACGAAAAGGCCGCCTTCTACCGCGATCAGGTCACCAAGCTGGAAAAGATGCAGCAGCAGGACGAAAAGCAGGCTAAGGAAGACACGCCCACCGTCACCGAAAAGGACATGGAGCAAATCGTCGAAAAGATGACCAACATCCCAGTCGGCGAGCTCAAGCAGCAAGAGCAGGAACAGCTCAAGAACCTGGTGCCTGACCTTGAGGCCCATGTCATCGGCCAAAATGAGGCGGTGGAAAAGGTGGCCCGCGCCATTCGCCGCAACCGCATCGGCTTCAACAAGACCGGCCGCCCAATCGGCAGCTTCCTCTTCGTGGGCCCGACCGGAGTCGGCAAGACCGAGCTGGCCAAGCAGCTGGCCAAGGAGCTGTTCGGCTCCGAGCAGAACATGATCCGGTTTGACATGTCCGAGTACATGGAAAAATTCAGCGTGTCCAAGCTCATCGGTTCGCCTCCTGGCTATGTCGGCTACGAGGAAGCCGGTCAGCTGACCGAACAAGTCCGCCGCAATCCGTACAGCCTGATTTTGCTGGACGAAATTGAAAAGGCGCACCCAGACGTGATGAACATGTTCCTGCAGATTCTGGACGACGGCCGCCTGACCGACAGTCAGGGCCGCACCGTCTCCTTCAAGGACACGATCATCATCATGACTTCCAACGCCGGCTCGACCGATTCCGAGGCCAACGTCGGCTTCGGCGCGTCGATCAGCGGCACAACCAAGTCCGTCCTGAACCAGCTAGGCAACTACTTCAAGCCGGAATTCCTCAACCGCTTCGACGACATTGTTGAATTCAAGCCGCTGAGCAAGCAGACCCTGATGTCGATCGTTGGCCTGATGATCAACGACACCAACGCCAACATCAAGGACCAAGGCCTGACCATCAAGGTCACCGAACCCGTCAAGGAGAAGCTGGTCGATCTTGGCTACGATCCGGCGATGGGCGCGCGGCCGCTGCGGCGCGTGATCCAGGAGAAAATTGAAGACCGCGTGGCGGACTTCTACCTTGATCACCCGCAGGCCAAGAATCTCGAGGCGCGCATCGAAAAAGGCGAAATCGCCATTGCCGAAAGCAAGCCGGAAAGTCCAGCCGTCAGCAAAAAGTAAGTTTCTGGCACACTAAAGCGGCTAAGCGAGATCACCTCGCCTAGCCGCTTTTTTGCTTACTTGTGAATAATCTTGGAGCCGTACCACGGGTAAAACCAGCTCGTGTAACCGCGCATCAACAAGTCAAACTGGCGGGGCTCAAAGCGCCCGTTGCGCGCCATGGTGTCGTAAGCCACGCCCAGATCCACCACCTGATACGGCTGCAGCACGAACCCGTTGCGCTGGTAAAACGCCAGCCGGGCGCGGCGCTGCCGGGCATTTGCCGCTGTGGGCGATTGCGGCTCCAGGGCCAGCACCAGCGGCCGGCCGGCGAACCGGGCTGCCAAACGGTCCAGGATGGCCGAGCCCAGCCCCTGCCCGCGCACGGACTCTGCAGTCGCCAGAAAAATCAAGTAGGTCAAATCCCGGGTGGTCACCGAATACGTGAGCCCAACGAACTGCGGCCCGTCGTGCCAGGCCCAAAAATCGATGCCTGACTTCGCACTGCGCACCAGCAGCCAAGGCAGCGGCACTTTTTCCGCTTTGGGGAACGCGCGCTGGTACAACTTGAGAACGGGAAAATAATACCGACTCGCCGGTCGAACCGGTTCACACTGCAACGTCATGGCTGTCGCCTCCTGCCCCCAGTTTAGCAAATTTGAGCGGGCGACGCGAAATTCACAAAGCGGTCAGAAACTTTTGGTTTTTCCGGCCTGTTCACTTATAATGAAAGCAGGACACTTGAGACTGGGGGCATTAATTATGCGGTTGATCGATATCACCAATAGCTACCCGCACCTGGTGGCGCAACAGCTCGCCCATACCGACACGAATTACATCAAAGTTTATTCACTCGGCAGCACCACGGTGATCTACACGCGCGCCGCCTCACACGATGAGTTACTATTCACCAATGATAAGCGCAACATTCAGGACGCGGAGATCGCGTTTGCGCTGGATAAGTTGGCCCACGTCGCCTTTGCGGATGTCAACGTCATTCACGGCGATAAGCTTGCCGAAGTATCGCTGGCAACGGAGGAGTTTTAGCAGCAAAAGCCGGCAGTTGCCGGCTTTTTTTGCATGGAGGAAACCATGGGCCTGTTCCAAACAATTTCAAACTGGTTTAAACGCCGGCCGCGCCCAAGAACCAGTGCGGCCAAGGCGCACCAACAGCCAAGCCGCAAGCAAACCGGGCCAAACTCAGCGGCAACCTCTGCGCTGCCGCCGGCGACCGGCGCGACCAGTCGCTTCACCACGGTCACCATTTACTACCGCCTGCGCGGCAGCAACACCGAGTTGCGCAAGCCGAGCGTGGTGCGCGGCCCAATCGGCGCGCGGCTGACCATTGCGATTCCGCAAATTGAAGGGTGTGACCTGTTTGCGGTCACCAACTACTTGACCCGCTTTCCCGCCAGTTCAGCCGTTGTGTACTTGCTGTACGAGCCGCACATCGCCGCCCCGGTCACGGTTTACCACCGCGATGAAACCGGGCGGCTGCTGGCGGCGCCGACGATTCTGGTCGGCCGGCTGAATGCGGCGTTCACGGCGACGCCTCTGCCCTCGCTAAAAGCCCACGCCGAGCCGAGTACGCCGCAACACGGCCGTTTCACCCAAACTGCGCAAACGCTGCACTTCACCTATCAACTCGGGCCCGCCCTCACTTACGCCGATCCGCAAAGCGCGTACGTGGAACTGACCGCGCCCAAGCCTGCCTACCCGGCGCCGGTGCAAGATCAGCAGTACGCGACGTGCCTGCCAGCCGGCTCGTTTTGGCGCGTGTTCAGCCTGGCCAAGAACCAGGCCGGAGAGGTCTTCCTGGACCTTGGGGGCAGTCAGTGGATCACCACGGCCAACACCAAGCCCCAGCAAACCAACCCGTTTTTGCCGGGCGCTGCGCAGCTAAAGCTGACGACCAACCTGGTCACCTTCAACGCCCAACCACTTCAGGCGGTCGGGCAGGTCAACACGACCGGCTCGCTCACGCGCTGGAGCAGCCCTTACGGCCAGCGGCTTGCTCCCTTGCCGGCAGGATCCCGGGTCGCACTTTTGAAGATCGTATACGGCACCGACGACAGCACCTGGTACAAACTCAGCGACGACTCGTACGTGCTGGCCAGTCTCATCGATCTGCTTTGAAGGCCACACGAAAAGGCCACGTTCACCAAAGATGGTGAACGTGGCCTTTTGCGTTGCGCTTAAGCCTTGAAAAATGGCGTGATACCCTCGACCATCGGCTTGCTGTCGTCATCCAGCGGGACCACGGAGAGCTGCAAGTCGGTACCGGCCAGCTTGCTGTCACCCGATTCGCCCAGCTGCTGGGTCAGCGGCCGCAGAGCCTCATCCGCCATGCCCGCCGCATCCAAGATCAAGACCAGGTGCTCGGTGCCATCATAGCTCAACACCCGCAGCCAGGCCTGCTTGACGGCAGTCGGCTTCAGCTGCTCAGCCAGAGTCGTTTCAAACCCGTCCGGCAGGTTGGTCGGCTCAGCCACAGCGACCTTCACTTCGTTGTTCGCGGCGTGGTGCGCCTTTTGCTGGGAAGCCAGGTCCGCCAGCGTCTCGCGGGAGAAGAAAATGTTGTCGGAGAACGGGTTGATTGCGATGCCATCGACCTCTTTGTTTTGGTCGATCAGCTCCGCCAGATCCGAAAACGCAATTGGCAGGATCGACGCCTGATCAACGTTGCTTTGCAGATCATGCTCGCTCCAGTTGCTGAATAAGGTGTTGACCTCCTGCCAGTCTGTGAAGAGCGGCTGGATGTTCTGCTTGTCCTGACTGGACATCAGCGGGAACTGCATCTGCACATCCTGGTCCACCTGCGCGCGGCCGTTTTCATCCGTCTTGATTTCCTGATCGGCCAGCACGACCATCAGCAGCGTCGCGTGATCGACCAGCTCGGTGAGAAAGTCGCTCATGTTGTCGTCGTTGTTCTCGATCGAAAATGTCCGCCACTTGGCGAGCAGGTCGTCGTTGGTAATGCTGCGCACGGCCTCGTTATGTTTATTCACTGATTCTGCCATTGATTGGCTTCCTTTCCGCTTACAGCTTGGCTGTCAGCTTAACGTCTGGGTACTTATCGGCAAACCACCGCTCGGCGTACTGGTTCTCAAACAGGAACAGCGGCAGGCCCTGCGAATCCTTGACCAACAGGTTGCGGCTGGAAGACATTTTTTCGTCCAGCTGGTCGGGGTCGATCCAGCGCGCCACGCGGCTGCCGATTGGGGTCATCACAACTTCGGAATTGTACTCATTTTGCATCCGGAACTTGAACACTTCAAACTGCAACTGCCCGACCGCACCGAGAATGTAGTCATTGGTCGTGTAGGTCCGGTAAAGCTGGACGGCGCCTTCCTGAACCAGCTGCTGCATCCCCTTGTGGAAGCTCTTTTGCTTCATCACGTTCTTCGGGGTGACGCGCATAAATAGTTCCGGCGTGAACTGCGGCAGCTTCTCGTACTCGACTGGGTCCTTGCCCGCGTATATCGAGTCGCCGATCTGGAAATTACCGGTGTCGTACAGGCCGACAATGTCGCCGGCCACGGCGGTTTGCACCTGCTCGCGGGTGTCGGCCATGAACTCGGTCGAGTTGTTCAGCCGCAGCACCTTGCCGGTCCGGGCGAGCGTAACGTCCATGCCGCGGTCAAACTCACCGGCACCGATCCGGACAAACGCAATGCGGTCGCGGTGGTTCGGGTTCATGTTGGCCTGAATCTTGAAGACGAAGCCGGAAAAATTCGGATCGGTCGGGCTGAGCTCACGGCCGTCCCGCAGCTTGTGAGGCCCTGGCGCCGGCGCCATCTCAACAAAGTGCTTGAGGAAAGTCTCCACCCCGAAGTTGGTCAGCGCAGAGCCGAAGAACACCGGCGTCTGATCGCCCTTCATTACCTTTTTCAGGTCGAACTGGTTGCCGGCGTCGTTGAGGAGCTCAATGCTGTCCAGCGTGTCCGTATAAACCGAATCGTTCGCTAGCGGCTCCCTCGGATTTAGCTTGCCGTCCTGGTCCAGCGGCAGGTACTTTTCGCCCGCCTCATTCTCACGGTACAGCTCGATGCGGTGGTCGACGCGGTCATACAGCCCGGCCAGGCCCTTGCCCATCCCCATCGGCCAGTTCATCGCGTAGCCTTCGATGCCCAGCAGGTCTTCGAGCTCGGCAATCAGGTCCAGCGGCTCGCGGCCGTCGCGGTCCAGCTTGTTCATGAAGGTGAAAATCGGAATGCCGCGCTGTTTGACGACCTTGAACAGCTTCTTGGTCTGGGCCTCGATCCCCTTGGCGGAGTCGATGACCATGACTGCCGCGTCGACGGCCATCAACGTGCGGTACGTGTCTTCGGAAAAGTCCTCATGCCCCGGGGTGTCCAAGATGTTGATCTGCTTGCCGGCGTACTGGAATTGCAGCACGGAACTCGTGACCGAGATCCCGCGCTGCTTTTCAATGGCCATCCAGTCCGACTTGGCGAAGTGGTTGGATTTTCGGCCCTTCACCGTCCCGGCCTCGCGGATCACGCCGCCGAACAGCAGCAGCTGCTCGGTGATGGTGGTTTTCCCGGCATCGGGGTGAGAGATGATGGCAAAAGTGCGGCGCTTGTCTACCGCGGCTTTTAATTCTTGTGGTTTCATAAGTGGTCCTTTCAATTGCGGTAGTGACAGACAATGACCGCTTGCTACATCGGGATGACCTTCCTTTCAGTAAAAAAAGTCCCAGTGACTGGGACCTAGTCTTCAGACCATTATACGGAAGAACGCGCGGTTGTTCAATGAATCATTCTGGTTCGGCTGGCGCCGCGCTCACCGCCGCCTGGACCGGCAAGTGGAGGTGAACATTGACCAGCCGGGAATTTTCGATTTTCCCGGTCGTCAGCGTGCCGCCGGGAAAACTGACGGTTTCCTGTTTGTGGGCGCTGGGAATGACGCCAAGCGTGCTGATCACGTACCCGGCGATGGTGTCAACGTCCTCGCCGTGCAGGTCGGTACCGAAGGCCTCATTAAAATCATTCAGCGTCATGCGGCCGTTGACAAGGTAATCGTCCTGGTCAAGTTTGGTGTAATTGATGGTGGTTTGGTCGGATTCGTCGTCGATGTCGCCGACGATTTCCTCCAGCAGGTCCTCAATTGTCACCAGCCCGACCACGCCGCCATACTCGTCCAGCAGAATGCCCATTTGCTGGTGCCGGATCCGCATTTCGGTCAGCAGGTCGTCGATGCTGATGGTCTCAGGCACAAACAGCGGGTCCGTCATGATGTCCTCCAGCCGCACGTTGTCGAAACCGACTTGGCGGGCCTGGCGCAGCAAGTTTTTGATGTGGACAATGCCGATGACGTTGTCCTTATCTTTTTGGTAAATCGGAATGCGGGAATACACGTTGGACAAAATCGCGTCGATGGCGGTTTGGTCCGGCTGATCGGCGTCGACCATGAAGGCGTCGATCCGCGGCACCATCACCTCACGCGCCAGCTTATTGGACAAACTGATGATGCCTTCTAGCATGCCGTACTCGTCGGCATCAATGGCGCCGGACTGCTTGCCGCTTTCGATCATCGCGGTCATTTCCTCGCGCGTCACTTTGTTTTGGTCGCTGGAAAACTTAATTGGCGTGATTTTCAGCAGAAGATTCGTTGACGCGGACAGCAACCAGACGAACGGCCGCATGGCGACACCAATCACTGAAATCGGGGTGACCGCGACCTTGGCCACCTTTTCGGTCATCTGCAGCGCGACCTGCTTGGGGTACAGCTCGCCGAACACCAGCGAGAAGTACGACAGGACCACGGTCACCAGCAGTACCGCCAGCTCATGGGCAAAACTCAGGTTGCCGAACCAGGGCTCCACGCGCCCGGCCAGCGTGGTGGCCGCCGAAGCCGATGCGAAGAAGCCGGCAAAGGTGATGCCGACTTGAATCGTGGCCAAGAAGTTGGTGGAGTTGTTCATGATCTTAAGCAGCTTGGCGGCCTTTTTGTCGCCGGCCTTGGCCTGCCCTTCGATCTTACTGCGGCTCAGCGACACCACCGCAATTTCGGCGGCCGCAAAGCACGCATTGACCGCCGTCAGGATCACGATCAAAAGCAACTGGCCCCATAAGGCCCCGCCTGAATCACCACTCATAATTTGTTCATCCTCTCAACAATTGGTTTGTAAGTCTAATTTTACCCGGTTCGGGGCGCACCTCGCAACCAATTAAGGCTTGGGCCGCTTTGGGTCCGGTTTAGCAAGCAGCGGCTCCTGCGCTGCCTGCGTGCGGTGGAAGCGATAAAGCTCCAGGGCGTAGGTCAGCACCGTTTTGGCCACGGCGTACACTGGCACGGCCAAAATTGTGCCCAGGATCCCCCAGATGTTGCCGGCCACCAGCAGCAGCACAATGATGGTCAGCGGATGGATGTTGAGACTGCGGCCGATCACGTTCGGGTAAATCAGGTTCCCATCGGTTTGCTGAACGATCAGCACCACCACGATCACCAGGGCGACCTTGCCCCAGCCAATCGTCATCGCGATGAGCAGCGCCGGCGCAATCCCGATGTAAGGACCCAGGTACGGAATAATGGTCACAACGCCGGCGACGAACCCGAGCAGAAAGGCGTACGGCATGCCGATGACCAGATAGCCGATGAAGGTGAAGGTCCCGACGAACAAGCACTCAATGGCCTGCCCGGCGATGTAGTGCGAAAGCGTCTGGTTCATGCGCGTGAATACGGTTTGGATCTCCTCTCCGTAACGGTCCGGCAGCAGCCGCTGAATCGCGGGGACGAACCGGTTGCCGTCCTTGAGCATGTAAAACAGGAGCACCGGAATGGTGATGGCACCGATCACGACCGACGCGACCGAGCCAATCAACCCAGGCACGCCGGCGGTGAAATTACCCACGACGCTTTGCAGCATTTTGGCCGGCTCGACCTGCATCTTGCTGACCAGCTTGCCCACTTCAAACTTCTGATACCAGCGGTAATGCGAGAGCTGAGTCAACGCTTGGCGCAGCTCTCGCACAAACCCGGGCAATCCGGAGATCAGCTGCGTCACTTGATCGATCAGGTTGGGAATGATGGTGGCCACCAGAAACCCCAGCAGCGCCAGCACCACCACAAAGATCAGCGCAATGGCGACGCCGCGCGGAATTTTGAGCTTACCCAGCCAGTTGACCAGCGGGTTGAAGAGGTAAAAGAGAAACCCGGCGGCAATGAACGGAATCAATAATGTCGAGAAAAAGGTCGCAATCGGTTTGAACAAAAAGCTCAGGTTCGTCAGCCCGATAATCAGCCCAACGATGATCAGCGCCTCCAGCGACCAGAACATCAGCCGCGACTCACGGATTTTCTGAAACATCATTCACACCTTCTTTCGTTTGGTCTATAATACACGCATTACCCTATGAACAGGAAGTTGTGAGCAAAAATGGAGTTTAAAATCAGCACCGACATTAGCAGTCCAGTCTACCAGGACGCCGTGGCCATTCGCACCACCGTGTTTGTGAAGGAGCAGCACGTGTCCCCCGAGCGTGAAATTGACGCCGACGAGGCCAAGGCCACCTACTTCGTGGCTTACGACAACGGCCTGGCCGTCGCCACCGCGCGGCTGCTTCCTGAAGACTACGGCTACCACGTGCAGCGGGTCGCGGTGCTCGCCCCTTACCGCCACCACGGCGTGGGCAAAGCGCTGCTTCAGGAACTCAGCGAGTACGCTGAGGCCCGCAACGCCCAGGAGCTGCGGCTGGGTGCACAGGTCCAGGCCGTGGGCTTTTACAAGGCGTTGGGCTACGAGCTCACCGACAGGCCCGAGTTTTTGGACGCCGGGATCCGGCACCGCGAGATGCGGCTTAAGCTGGTCTGAGACGCAAAAAGTCACCAGGTTTACTGGTGGCTTTTTTGATTGGGCAGCGAACTGCTGACGTGCACGTGATGCTCGATTCGGCGCTCCGGCCGGACCCACAACAGCAACAATAACACGTCAATGATAATGGTGAGCGTCGGCCAGATGAATGCGGCCAAAATGGCGATGACATTCCCGCCAATCGTTACGATTGGTTTGTAATACCCGTGCCCCAGCAGGTCGCGCAGCGCCGCATTGTGCCGGTCAGCCCGAATCAAGGTCTGAATCAGCAGCCAGTACGTGACATCCGTGGCCAGCACCACGATCCCGTAGGTCATCTCCGGCGCGCGGGCCAACACGTGAGCCGCGCCGACCCAGTCGGTAGCAAACGGGAAAAACGACGCGGCAAACAGAAACAGGATGTTCGCCCACAGCACGCGCCCGTTGATCCGCTTGACCAGCAGGAACAAGTGATGGTGATTGTTCCAGTACACTGCCAGCGTGAAGAACGAAACAAAGTAAATCGCAAAGATCCCGCGCATTTCCCACAACGCGGCCCAAGTGCCACTGCTTGGCGCGTGCAGCTCCAGGACCATGACCGTGATGATGATGGCAATCACGCCATCCGTAAAGGCTTCGAGCCGATTTTTTGGCATCTGTGCACCTCCAGCGACCGGATCAGTTGGCCTGTTCGAGCGCTTTCATATCGGCCAGATAAGCCTGCTGCTTTGCCGTCCACAACTCAGTATCAGCGGCAGTCAGTGGGCGCAGGACGCGCGCCGGATTGCCGACAACGACCACGCCATCAGGCACATCCTTGGTCACAATCGCGCCAGCGCCGACGACCACGTTGCTGCCGATCGTCACCCCTGGCAGCACGATGCAGCCGCCGCCGAACCAGACGTTGTCCCCAATCGTGATCGGCTTGGCATACTCCAATCCCGAATTGCGCACGTCTGCATCTAACGGGTGCGCCGGCGTGAGCAAGCTGACGCGCGGCCCGAGCATGACGTTGTCGCCGATTGTAATCGGCGCCACGTCCAGCAGAATGGAATCGTAGTTGGCGTAAAAGTCTTTACCGATGCTGATGTGACTGCCGTAGTCGACCTGCAAGCGCGGCTCGATATAGCCGCCTTCGCCAAAGGCCTTAAACAGCTGCTTGAGGATCGTGCGCCGGCCGGTCTGATCGGCCACACTGATGCGATTGAACGATTCCGTCAGCAGGCGGCTGCGCATGCGCGCCTCATGCAGGTCCTTGGCGCTGGCGTCGTATAACTGCCCGCTGAGCATTCTGTCGTGATCAATCAAACTCATCGTAGCCCTCCATTTGATTCTTGTTGATGTAAAGCAGATACCGCACCTGATTCACCTTGCCGTCAACCACTGGGTAAGACTCCAGAAAATACGGATTGTCCGTTTGCCCAATGTGCTCGGGAATCGTGAAGCCGGCCTTTTCCAACATCTCAAACCCCTTGTTGACGGTAGTTTGGACCGGCAGTTGGTTCAAGATCCCATTGACTGGGCCTTGCGCCTTGCCGACCGTGCCGGCCGGCAGCGGGACGACTTCCAGGCCTTTCGGCGCCTTGACCCCAACCGGGGTCAGGCTGCCGATCCAGTACTGAAAATTGCCGTACGGTGAAAATACGACCAAGTACGTTCGGTTGGGCTGGTCGCACAAACCGTCCAGCTGGTCAAAGTAGCCGGCCGCCTCAAAGTCCTGCCAGGCCGGGTAAAAGGTGCCCATCTGGTCGCTGCTTTCCGTCGTGTAGACGCGGCCAACAAACTGGCCGGCAGGCTGATCAATCAGTTCTGTCATGTTTTTTCCTCCATCGCTGTGCAAAGGCTGAGTAAAACCGTCAGTCCTGACACCTTAACTGGGTTCGGATCAGCAACGTGCCAGTGTCTAGCAAGGGCACTAAGTTCGCTGGTCCTGACACCTTAATTGGGTTCGAACTGACAGCGCCCGAGTGTCTAGCCAGGCCCACCACGCTCCCACTTATGCGGGTTCGCGGTGGGCCAACCTAGCCATCGGGCTAAAACCGTCAGTCCTCACACCTTACAAAAACAGCGCGAGGGTCACTCGCGCCGAAGCTTACACCCGGTGAGACAGTTGCAAGTACCGGTTGTACCACAAATCCACATAAGCCGCCGAAAACGGCCCTTTGCCATGGTTGATCCAATCGACAAGCACGCGCACATTGGCCTTTAGAATACGGTCAGTGGTTGGCGGGTATTGCCATTTGCGGCTGTGCGCCTCGTATTCATCCACGTCGAGCAGACGCTTCTCCCCGTCTGGGAAGACCTTTACGTCCAAGTCGTAGTCGATGTATTTGAGCGCCTCCTGATCCAACACGGAAGGGCTGGCGAGGTTGCAATAATACGACACCCCGCCTTCCCTGATCATTGCGATCACGTTGAACCAATAATGTTTATGAAAATACACGATCGCCGGCTCGCGGGTCAGCCATCGTCTGCCATCGGATTCGGTCACCAAAGTGTGATCGTTACAACCGATAATTGCGTCTTCGCTGGTCTTGAGAACCATGGTGTCTCGCCATGTGCGGTGCAAACTCCCATCGTGCTTGTAGCTCTGAATGGCGACATAATCGCCTTCCTTTGGGATTCGCATTGATTGTCCAGCTTTCAGCATTATCTTTTTGTCGGTTTAAGTATACCAGAAACCCCAAGCTGGCACTAGGCCCCCTACTGCTCCTCCTCAAGCGTCGCCAGCACTGCATCGATGGCGTCGTAGTCAAACCCCTTGCGCACCAGTGCCTGCTTGACCCGGTTGCGCCGGTCGTAACCGGCGTACTTGCGCTTCAGGCGCCACTGCTTTGCCGCCTCACGCGTCAGCAGATCAGCTTCCTGCTCACGGTCGGGCTCAAGCGCTAGGGCCGCAAGCGCACTGCTCGCCACCTCGCCTTCAAACCCCTTCTGCATCAGCGCCAAGCGAATCTTGGTCTGCCGGTCCTTGAACGGCTTGTGCAAGGTGCGCCGGGCCGCCTTTTTGGCCACGCGCGCCGCCACGGTCTGCCACTGCTCAGGCGCGACCTTGGCAACCGCCTGCGCCGCAAGGTCGGGGTGCACCCCTTTCTCCCGAAGCCGGGCTTCGACCTGCCGCGGCCCGCGCTCGCCCATCGCCAGGTTGTCGCGCACTAAGATGTCCGCGTACTGGGCGTCATCGAGCAGGCGAATTGCCTTCAGGTGATCGGTGACCTGCTTGACCACGGCCTCAGGGACTTCATCCTGACGCAGCCGGTCGCGCACTTCGTGGACCGTGCGCGGCTGGTGGCTGATGTAATTGAGCGCCGTGGCGTTGGCCACCGAGGCCACCTCGGCGTCCTTGATGGTCGTCACGTCCTCCGGCGACAGTTCGAGGCCCTTCAGCAGCCGGTATTTCACCAGCGTGCCCTCGCTGACGGGGAAAGCGTACTTGCCGTCGAGAAACAGGTTGTACCGCCCCCGCCGCTTCTGGGCAGTGATTTTTGTGATTGTTTGCATCTCGCGGCCTCCTCAAAAGAATTATTCTCTATAATAATATGGTAAAATATGGTTTAATAAAAGGGCGTGAATAAAGGGGTGAGCAGCGTGTTCGAAGACCATTTTTTTGATAAGCGGACCTCGACGACTTACCAAGTCTTCCGCCTGATGAAGGCGCACGCGGAAAATAACTTCACCATCAACCGCCTCACTCAGGAATCAGGTTTGACCTATTCCCAAACTTATAACGCTAATCAGGAAATCATGGCCGACCTGCAGCAGATGTACCCGAGCAAAAAACAGCCAAACGGCAACGCGTCTTTCACAATCCTAGTAGGCCAGCTGACCGTTGATGAGTATCGCTTCCACCTGCTGAACCAGTCGATGGCGTTCCGCTTTTTTGACTATGTCTTCCGCACGCCTGCTCCCAATGTCCACCACTTCTGCGCCAGTGCCGACATCAGCATTTCCACGCTGCGTCGCCGCATCGCACCCTTTCGCCGCTACATGGCAAGCAAAGGCGTCCACCTTGACGCGAGCACTTGGGCCCCAGATGGCCCGGAGACGCAGATTCGCATCCTGATTCTCACGTTTTACCTTCTGGCTTACCGCGGGGTCGGCTGGCCGTTTTCCGAGGAAGCGTTCGATACTGCCCGGCGCGATTTTGATTTGCTCAACCAACCGCAGCAAGGCGCGGTATACAATGCCACGGCCGTGCCAAACAAGCAGGACGTCATGGTGCTGGCGATTCAGGCAATGCGGATCGCAGGTGGTCACCTCATCCGGCCGGCTGAGCAACTGCCGACGCTGTTTAGCGCCAGCGATAATGCCGCTAAGGTCTTTGCCCCTAGCCGGTTTCCAGCGCTTTCTGAGCCGGCGCTGGAATGTGAACGGAACTACTATGATTTCTGCCGCATGCATTACGTTTCCATGCGCGAGACCTTGAACGGCCAGGATCAGCTCATTTTGGACCGCCTCGCCACGCCAGACACGCCGATTCACAACTTTGCGCAAGGCCTGATGGACTTCCTGCTTGCCGCCTGCGACCCGCAATCTGCCGAGGCCAAGCCAGAAAAGCACACTGTACTGCTCGCCAACCTGCACCGTATTGCGTTTTCATACCTGACACTGCACGGAACGTTTGCCATGCGGTTGGATTTTCTCAACCCGCAAGTTCAAGAGGCGGCAAACGGCCGACTGCCCACGCTGATCCGGCAGTATTTCGATCAGCTGGAGCCGGCAGCCGTCGGCGAGTTAGCCGGTGATTACGACGCGATGTACCAGCAGCTTTACGCCGTCATCGCCCCAGACTTTCCGGAGCTAAACAACGACCACCAGCTCAAAGTTGCGGTCATTGTGGACGAAGGGACCTTCATGAGTCGCGACCTGTTCACGTTCCTGAAAGGCCTGCACTTTGTGAAAATCGTCCCACCAGACGCGAGCAAGCTGCCGGATGTAATCATCACGACGCTCAACACGTCTGGTGTCCTCTCCCGCTACTATACCGAAGCGCGCCTGGCCAAGGTCCGCGTGATCAACTGGCAGCTGGCCCCGGCGCAAAGCGACTTTTTCAATCTAATGGACACCCTGTATGCCGTCAGGCTGCAGGTAGTGGCCAAAAAGGACTGAGCGCACTCAGTCCTTTTTATTTGGCCGCGGGCGCACGGCAATTTTGGCTAGAATCAGCACCACCACTGCCACCAGCAGCAAGATCAACACCACCGCGTTGTTCAGCAGGTACCCGACAATGCCGAAGACCAGGAGCACCACCAGCACGGCAAGAAAACCATTTCCATTCAGAAATTTCATTTCCCGCTCCTACCGATGAACCGGCACGGCCCGGTAGCCATTAAAGTAGTTGACCGCTTCAAAAATGATCAGCGCGACCACCACCAGAATTGTCAGCACGGTGTTGGAAATCGTCTTGAAATACCACACCGCGGCAATCAGCACGACCAGCGCGATCATGTAGGCGTACACCAGGTTGCGGTTCGGCTCGAGCACAAAGCTCGCTTCCGGCGACTGAAATTCCAGCTGGTGCGTGCGTGAATAGTGGCCCACCTTAAAGGTGACGGTGTCGCCGCGCCGGACCGGTAGCGTCAAGGTGGTGCCAGTCATCAGCTCCTGGACCTCACCGTTGTGGGTGATATAGGCAATCGTTTTCTTCGAAGAATTTGACTCTAATCTGATTTTCACGGTTGTTTCCTCCTGTAAGGATTATACCCGAGTTGGTGCAGCCGTGCCATCTTCGCTATAATACGGGCAAAAGGAAGTGCCTCATGGAAAATACAGTGCAAGGCGGGACTCGCTTCCCGTTGACGATCAAGCGACTGGACATCAACGGCCGCGGGATCGGCTATTACAAACGCAAAATCACCTTTGTCGAAGGTGCGCTGCCCGGCGAGGTCGTCGTCGCGCAGGTGTCGGCCGTGCACGACCGGTACCTCGAGGCCATCACCCACCGCGTGAAAAAGGCCTCGCCCGACCGCGTGCAGCCGGCCGAACCGCTTTACGGTAAAATCGGCGGCGTCGAGCTCAACCACCTGGCCTACCCGGCGCAGCTCCTTTTCAAGCGCGATGTGGTCGCGCAGAGCCTGGCCAAGTTCAAACCGGCCGGCTGGCAGCATTACGAGCTGCGGCCCACCATCGGCGCCGCCGACCCGACGCATTACCGCAACAAGGCGCAGTTCCCGGTCCGCGTCATCGATGGCCACGTCCGCGCCGGCTTGTACGCACCGCATTCGCACCACCTCGTGCCGCTAACCGATTTTCTCACCCAGCGGCCGCTCACCATGCAAGTGGTTCAGGGCTTGTGCCAGCTGCTGGAAGATTTGGCGGTGCCGATTTACGACGAGCAAAAGGGGTCTGGGATCGTAAAAACGCTGGTGGTCCGCGAATCTGCCGCCACCGGTGAGGTCCAGGTCACCTTCGTCACCAATTCGCCCAAGCTCCCACACAAGCCGCAGCTGCTCGCCGGTATTTCGGCTCAGCTGCCTGCTGTGGTGTCGGTGTCGCAGAACATCAACCCCGGTGAGACCTCGCTGATCTGGGGGCCGGAAACGCATTTGCTGGCGGGCCAGCCATACATCACCGAGCGCTTGCTCGGCCACAACTTCGAGGTGTCGCCGCAGGCCTTCTTGCAGCTGAACCCGGCGCAAACTGAGGTGCTGTACACCCAGGCGCTCCAGGCGCTGGCCCTGCACCCTGGGGCGAAACTGGTGGACGCGTACGCTGGCATCGGCACCATCGGCATCAGCTTGGCCAAGGCGGCCGGCGAGGTGCGCGGCATGGAGATCATCCCCGCCGCCGTGGCAGACGCCAACCGCAACGCCGAGCTGAACGAGGCCACCAACGTGCATTACACACTTGGCACCGCCGAGGCGCTGTTCCCCCAGTGGCTACTACAGGGCTTTCAGCCTGACGCCGTGATCGTCGACCCGCCGCGCGCCGGCCTGGAGCAGCCGTTCATCGACGCGCTCCTCAAGGCCCGGCCGCAGCAGTTCGTGTACATTTCCTGCAACCCGTCCACGCTGGCCCGTGACCTGGTGCCGCTGGCCCGCGCTTATCAGGTCGACTACATCCAGTCCGTCGACATGTTCCCGCAAACGGCGCGCTGCGAAGCCGTTGTCAAGTTCACTCGCAAGTAAGGAGAGACCGTCATGAAAATCTATTTTGCTAACGCATTGTTCAGCGAGGCTGACTTTGCCTTCAACGCGCAGCTGGTCGAAAAGCTCCGCAAAGCCGCGCCCAGCCTAGACATCTACCTGCCGCAGGAAAACGCGAGCATCAACGACAAGAATGCCTATGCGGATTCCAAGATGATTGCCCAAGCCGACACTGAGAAGGTCCTGGCGGCCGACCTCATGATCGCCGTCCTCGACGGTCCCACCATTGACGTCGGGGTGGCCACCGAAATCGGCGTGGCGTACGCCAAGCACATCCCCATCCTGGGCCTGTACACCGACTCCCGCCGGCTGGGCGCCACCAACCAGCAGAAGCTGGCGGCGCTGCAGGACGTGGCGGAAAACCAGTTCCACTACCTCAACCTTTACACCATCGGCCTGATCAAGCTGAACGGCGCGGTGTTCACCAACTCGGCCGACCTGATCCAGGCAGTGTTGAAGCGCGCGCAATAAAGATTTTACGAAAAGGGGGCGTTCCAGCTCAGACAGCCGGAACGCCTCCTTTTGCGGCCTCATTACTTGTCGAAGTGCGCGAGAAACTGCAGCGCCGCGGCAATGACTTGGTCCATGTTGTAGTAACGGTACATCCCCAGCCGCCCGCCAAAGGTAATCTGCGGGAAGTTGGCCGTCGCAAAGCTCCGGTACTGCGTGAACAGGTGGTCATTTTCGCTGTTGTTGACCGGGTAGTACGGTTCGACCCCTCGCGACCAGTTTTGCGGGTATTCATGCGTGATCACCGTCTTGCCCTTGTTGCCGGCACCGAACTCGAACCACTTGTGCTCGATGATCCGGGTGAAGGCCGTGTCGCCATCCGTGTAGTTGATAACCGCATTGCCCTGGTAATTGTCCTGATCGAGCACCTGCGTGTCAAAGCGCAGGCTGCGATACTCCAGTGCGCCAAAGCGGTAATCAAAGAACTCGTCGATCATCCCCGTGTAGATGATCCGGTCGTAATCGTGCAGATAAGCGTCCTTGTTGGCCAAAAAGTCGGTGTTGAGCTGCACGGTCACGTTCGGGTGATCGAGCATTTTGTCCACGATCTGCGTGTACCCACCGATGGGAATGCCCTGATACGGGTCGTTGAAGTAGTTGTTGTCAAACGTGAACCGCACCGGCAACCGGCGAATGATGAAGCTCGGCAGCGCCTTGGGGTCGCGGCCCCACTGCTTGGCGGTGTAGTCCTTGATCAGCTTCGTGTAAATATCCGTGCCGACCAGCGAAATGGCCTGCTCCTCCAGGTTCTCGGGCTTTTTGCCGTGCAGGACCGCGCGCTGGGCCTCGATTTTAGCCTGCGCCTCGGCCGGGGTGATCACGCCCCACATTTTGTTGAATGTGTTCATGTTGAACGGCAGGTTGTAAAGCTCGCCTTTGTAGTTGGCAACGACCTCGTTGGTGTAGCGATTGAAGTCCGCAAACTGGTGGACGTAATCCCAGACCTGCTTGCTGGTGGTGTGAAAAATATGCGCGCCGTACTGGTGCACCTGAATGCCTTCAACTTCTTTGGTGTAAATGTTGCCGGCAATGTGGTCACGCTTATCGATCACGGTAATGTCGTCGCCGCGCTTGGCCAACTCATTGGCACTCACCGCGCCGAACAACCCGGCCCCAACAATTAAAATCTTCATGATGTCTCATCTACCTCTGTTATTCTTTCAAGAACCAATATAACACAGCCATTAACAAAGCCATGCACAGGTCACTAACTCTTAGGCATGCATAGTAGTTCTGCCGCCAATTCACAATCAAAAAAGCCGACACTGTTGTCGGCTCAATTAAAAAGTCCGGAGTAAGTTACTGAACTTCCTCATCAATATCTTGTTGCGAAATCACATCATTCACGACCTCAGTGCTGTCGGGATTTTTCAATACTACCTTGAGCACAACCCCTGGCTGAGTTTTGCGAGCCTGATTAATGGCGGGTAACAACGCTTTGACCAAAACCGTCTTCAGTGCTGATTTATCGGTGTTCTTATCCAGCGCTTTTGCCAGGGTCATCGTGTAAACGACCGTACTATCACCTTTTGCAGTCGCCGTAATGTCGGAGTATGTCCCCCCTGCATTCGCCTTGACCTGATCCAACTGCTGAGGGGCGGCTTTTGCCACACTGGCAACTGCAGATGAACCAGCGGCACTGCTGGAAGAACTCGCGCTCGAGGATTGTTTGCTGGTGGCCTTTGTTGCCGCCGACTTACTTTCAGCCTTTTTCTGCCGGGCCTTTTTCACTTGACTGCTCTTCTGGGTCTCCTTCGTAGGCGCTTGGCTGTCCTGATGCACGAACCAAGCAGCCCCCGCAATGATGACCACCACAGCTATGACCCAGATCGCGATTTTACTTGAACGTTTCATGAGTGATCCTTTCCGTTGCCTTTTCATTTGGCAATATAAACCGTCGCGGCAGACGCGCCCTCATCGTGATTGCCCTGGAGCCAGGACAGCCGCTTCCAAATATCGGTAAGGGACTTACGGCCACTGTATATCAGGCCACTCCATGGATCGTGAACGGTGGTGTAACCATTGGCATAACCGGTCAATGCCACAATGTGGCGGTAAGTACCAAAGTCCAAACATACCGATGCCGGATAACCCTTCGCCAAATAGCTTGCCAGCTCGGCCTGCGATCCCATGACCTTCCAACTCAAATTCCAGTGATCAGCATCTCGCGTCAAATCGGACTGAAGAGAGCCCGCACCGTCGCGATCAAAAGTACCATGCGCATGAGCGTAATCTGCCGTCATTTTAGGCGTCACGTTTTGACCGAAACCAGAAATGATCATGGCCATCGTGGCTTGACCGCAGCCAGTCTTGCCGAGCGTCCAGCGTTCGTATTTGACATTCGCCCACCGCTTATCAAGCTGACTATAATACTTCAGACTAAAGGTCTTGGTCGGCTGCAGCGTGTGGTCATCCACATACCTCAAACTCCCGCCGAGCGGCTGCCAGTTTGACCAAGGTGTGGTGGCTTTGGCGTTGATGTACCCAACCCACTTCTTGCCATCATACAGTGAATAATATAGCGACCCATTGACGTGCCGATACATACCCGTAGCGGAGAATACCTGATTTTTCATTGTGGTACTGGAGCCGGCCTGACTGGTAAAAAAGCCGTGCCAAACCGGATAGCCTGAGTGGGTTAGCTGCACCTTGCCAGAATGGCTCATCCAGGCGCCTTGCGGAGAATCGCTCACCGCACCGTTGGCAGCGTTGAGGTAACCAAGCCATGAGCCATCCGCCTGATAGAGCGAATAGTACGTCGCGCCATTAAAGGCTTTGTACTGACCGCGTACTTCAAAAGTCTGCTGATAGACTGCTGAAGTACTTTGGCTTGCCCCAAAAAAGCTGTGCCAAATCGGCTGATTCTTCTTCGTTGTGGTCAGATAAGCGTCCTTGGGGAGCCAACTACCGGTTTGTTTAGCCACGATTTTGACCTTAGCGGCGTCGACGTATCCTTGCCACTGGTTTTTGGCATCATACAGCGAAACCAAGGTCTGGCCCGCAAACGTTGTGTACTGACCGGTCACTTGGTAGGTGGCCGTGCCCATTTCTGCAGCGGTCTTCTTCTGGTTGCTCAATGAAAAGTCACTGTAGGTTGGCGTATCTTGGTCCACAGTGACATACCCGCTGGCCCGCCGCCAACTCCCTTGCGGCCCTGCCGCAACAGTGACATCGCTGGCCTTGGCATAGCCGACAAGCTGACCTTGGTGATTTTCAAGAATCAAGACCTCGGTCCCGTCAATCGCCTCATACTTACCGGTGGCATGGTACGTTTTGCCGTACGCACTGCCCCCTGTCGCCTGCTGCGTCAGTTGTGGGTCCTGCCATAACTTCGCCGTCTTAGCAGTAAAGGTCACGTAACGATCATCGGAGATTTTGGGGCCGAGCGGGTCACTCACCTCTTCGAGAGCATTCGCATTCATGTACCCCAGCCAATGACCGCCAGCGTCGTACAGTGAATCATACACACTGCCATTGCTGTGATAATATTGCCCTTTGACGCGCAATGCCGCCCCATTTTTCACGCGCAAATAGTTGCTAAAGCCAAAACTCTTCCAAATCTGGTACCCAGCGTGAGTGACCCGCACCCAACCGGTTTTCGGTTGAAACACCCCTTGTGGCTGAGAGGTGAGCTTGACGCTGCTTTCCGGCACATAGCCAAGCCAGCCCCCATTGGCCCGATACAAGGATTCATAGCGCGTCCCATCGAACCAGTGGTACTCACCTGTGACCCTGAAAGTCTGGTGCAGCACCGTGTCACTAGTGGCTTCGGCCTGCCCGTTGAAATCCTGATAAATCGGCTGACCCGAGCTCATTAAAGTGGCGTACCCCTGTGCGCTCAACCACGCACCCTGTTGGCCGCCGTTTGCGCCAACCCGGACGGAAGCCTGATTGAGATAGCCATGCCACCGGCCGGCAGCGTCGTATAGACTCAAGTAAACACTGCCGTTTTGGTGGTGGTACTGGCCCTTGGCCAAGAAGGTGTGGCCATACAGCGCGTCACCATTTTCCCGCTTAGTCCAGCCGAAACTACTCCAACTCACCGCATTTTTCGCGGTCACAGTCACGTACCGGCCATCTGCAATGAATGGGCCCTGAGCCGACGCCAGCACCGACGTCGGCGGGGCAGTGACCACCCCGCTCCCAGCAAAACCAATCGCACTTGCTGCGGTTAAAGCCAGCACTATTGCATGAATTCGATTACCCAATTGATTACTCCTCACCCAAAAATTTCAAAAAAGTGTCATTTTCTTACTTGCCAATGTAAACGACAGCTGCGGAAGCCCCCATATTCGTATTATCCGATTTCCATGACAGCATGCTCCAAACCTGCGACAGCGAATGGCGCCCGCTGAACAGAAGACCGCTCCACGGATCATGAACCGTTGTCGTCCCATTCGAGTAACCGGTCAGCACCACGATATGGCGCACCCCACCGCTCAGGTTCAAGCAAACCGTTGCCGGATATCCTTTTTGCAGGTAACTCTGCAACTGGCTGCGAGAGCTCATCACCTGCCACTTGACCCCGTAATGGTCAGCTACTTTGGTCAGATCCGATTCAGCGGAACCGACCTCACCTGGGGTATCAAAGGTCCCGTAACGATGCGAGTAATCAGCAGCCTGGCTGGGGGTGATCTTGTGACCAAAGCCGGAAACAATCATGGCGATTGAGGCCTGACCACATCCCGTTTTACCAAAATTGATTCCGCCATAACTCTTGCCTGCCCAGCGGCCATCCAACTGGCTGTAGTAAACCAGCGAAAAGTTTTTCGTGTACTTAGCCTTCGTCTGATCGTAGTACTTCAAGACACCGTTAACCGAGTACCAGCCACTCTTTTTCGTGGGCGTGGTCGCCGCGGCATTGACGTACCCGATCCAGGTCTTGCCACTATACAGCGAATAGTACACGGAACCATTGAAATGATGGTACTCGCCTGTCGCCGAATACTGCTTGTTGTGCAATTTCGTCGTCGTGTTGACCTGATTGGTGAAGAATCCTTTCCAAATCGGGTACCCGGTATGACTCAGCGTGACCTTCCCGCTGTGCGCCATCCAGGCCCCTTGAGGCCCAGAGGCAAAAGCGCCATTGTTGGCATTGATGTAGCCCAGCCAGCCGCCATTGGCTGCATAAAGTGAATAGTATGTGGCCCCAGTGTATGCGTGATACTGGCCCTTGATCTGATAAGTCGATTGATAATGCGAAGACGTACTCTGACTGGAACCAAAAAAACTGCGCCAAATTGGTTCGCCTTTTTTGGTGGTCGTAAAGTAGCCGGTTTTACTGATCCAAGAACCCGTTTGACTGGCAACCAGCTTGACCTTGCGACTATCGATATAGCCCAGCCACTGCTTATTGGCGTAAACGGAATAAAGAACGCGCCCGTCAAACGTATGATACTGGCCGGTCACTTTGTACGTATTGCCAGCGACCGTACTGCCCGCCGTTTTGACCTGACTCAGGTCAAAGTCACTGGACAATGTGTTCTCACCGTTTAACGTGACGTAGCCGCTGGCACCCAGCCACACACCCTGAGGCCCGTTCGCCTTGGCAACACTTTTGGCACTAACAATGCCCACCAGCTGATCTTGGCTGTCGTGCAAAACTAGGTAGGTATTCCCGTTAACGTGTTGATACTCACCCACCACGTGGTACGTGTGCTGATAAAGCGCGTCGGCACTGTCACTCTTTGTGAACTGCGTGTCTTGGAAGACCTGGGCGTTTTTGTCAGTGACGGTCACGTAACGGTCAGCTGCCTTCATCTGGCCGATTGGATCGGCTATCGGAGTCACCGCCTTGGCGTTCACATAACCAAGCCAGTGCCCATCGGCATCGTATACAGAATCATAAATCGAGCCGTTCACGTGGTGATAAACGCCTTTAACTTCGACAACTTGGTTCGCCGCCGCCTTAGTGTAATGAGTAAAGGCAAAGCTCTTCCAGATCTGGTAGCCCGGATGCGCCACAGACACCCATTCTGTGTGGGCCTGAAACGGCCCCTGCGCGTTGGTCCCCTGGGTAAAGCTGCCAGCAGCCATGTAGCCTACCCACTTGCCCGTCCCATCGTAAAGTGAGACATACACAGTGCCGTCAAACCAGTGGTACGCGCCAGTGATCTTGAAAGTCTGACCCAGGTACTGATCACTTGTCGTGGCGGCTTGTTCATCAAAACCTTGATAGATTGGCTGGCCTGCTTGCGTCAGCGTGGCATAGCCGCTGTCAGCCAGCCACCCGCCTTGAGGGCCAGCCGCGATGCTCACCGAATTAGCGTTAATGTAGCCATGCCAGGCTCCATCGGCATCGTAGAGGGAGAGATAAGTGCGCCCATTTTGATCCTCAATTTTCAAGTCAAGTGCAACGATGATAACGAATCCTTGATAGTGGTCTAG
>NZ_AYZJ01000019.1:0-102011 GCF_001436615.1 Lacticaseibacillus camelliae DSM 22697 = JCM 13995 | reverse complement strand
TCATGGCCTTTTTGGTCTAGTCGCTAAGGTGTTGCACTTGAATTGTAAACTGGGGTAAAAGACTTCTACTTACTAATTGAGGAAAAATAGGACGTCTAAACTAAGAGTGACCTTGCCTGTGCTGTTGAAGGGAGACAAGCATAGTGATCCCGTATAGTGTCAGGGCCTCTGCTAAAATCAAGCTCAACGAATGTACGTACTCGATGTTGTGAAAATCACCGCGCCCGTAATAAATGCCCATAAAGTTCGTGAGCGATGAGGGAAGAAAGGGTCTGATCATTTTCGGTAACAAGTAAACAAGATTAAGGGCACGTCCCCAAATCACACACAACAAGATTGTATCTCCGAGTATTCGGTTACTGGTAAAACGTGAGAGAAGGTATGCGCCGGAGGTTAACAACAGTGTCCACACGAGAAAGTACAACAAGAGGATACCACCCCATTGGAGCGCATAAACGATATGTACCCCTGAACTGGTTTTTTGAGAGACTGCATAAAAGGGTTCCCCAAGTGGTATATGATCCAGTGATATTAATCCCAATAATGCCAGAGCGGTACCTAAGATTAACGTTACACCGATTTGTAAAAACGGTGGAATTGCTGTTCCGAAGAATATCGTATGAATCCTAACGGGCGAAATTTCTTCGAGAGAATCTGTTTCATTACGTTTAGATCGACTGAACGCACTAAACAATAGAAGTGCAATCATAGACAAAATCGGTAACAAAATGCGATCCGCTCCCTCATCAACCGATTGCGAATCCGCGCCCGTTGCATAAACCAATGCCACTATCGCATCCTGAACGTCGAGTGCCGGTGTTGCATTGACATGCCGTTTGACAAAAGCTTTGAGAACATTCAGACGGTCACGATTTTGAAGATTGAAATAGACCAAGACGCCTCTGTCAGCAAGATCACTTGACTTATACGCCGATAGGATTGTTGCATTGAAGGCCGCATAATTATGGTGCGCCATTTCGGACTGTAATTCTCGAATCGTGCTACGCCACTCTGGCGAGTCCTTGAAAGAATCTGCTCTCGCCCTGGCATAACTGTCCATTTCGGCGTAACCCTGCTGCATCCCTCGTTTCAGTTCGGTACTCATTACTTTTTCTACATTTTTCTGTGTCGTAATTCGTTCCGCTTTAGTCTGCGGCCATCCGGATGCTTCACTGGAGACGATTCCGGGTCGAAGAGACAGATACATGAACCCAGCTAATAGGAAAACCGTGAACGCCCAGAGGCGCCAATGCTGTTGTTTGAACTGAAACCGGAGAATAGCCTTCATGCCGTTCGTCCCCCTCTCCTAACTGAAAAAAGACGAAATAAATTAGACCAGATACAGTCAACCCAGGAACTTGTACTGGAGTGAATCGTAGCATGAACGAAACTTTTAACTTGCAAAATTTGCAGATGTGAAAAATATGTAAGCACTTTTATCTGAGTAAACTACATTGGTTTTGTCCGGCTGGCCAACTTGACACTGTCATACATCTCTCTGAATTCAGTCGCAACTTGATCTGCGCCGAATTCTTGAAGAAATTCAATGGCTTTAAATATTTTAGGCTCAACATCTTCCTTGCCGGAGCGGAGATCGTACAGCAGTTGTATGAAAGACCGGCGAATGGTTGTGAAGAGGAGGTGACTAGGTAATTCTTGCTGTTGTATCAGACCCATCAGCTTTCTTGCACCATTGAAATCTTCCATCGTTTTACGTTCCAACAGAAGATATTCTGTATTTAAGAGGGCATCCCATGCACGCTTGTACGCTTCAAAATCGTTTTGTCGTATCTCATTCAGGGCATTTAGCAGTAACAACGCAATAGCAATATTTTGTCGCGTCGTTAAGATTGCGGAAACGTTCGCAAATTGTCTGACGGTTTGTTCATTCCACACAGTATTGTCAGATAAATCATCGCTTAGTTTAGCTAGATCACTTCCACGCAGTAATTGTCTCCCGGTTAAATCTAAATAAAAATTAGCCGCCGTGGCAGCTTGATATAAATCATGAGTTGCACTGCTGCGTCTATATGCATGAATTGACGTGCGATAAAGGTCAAATAGACCACTGATATCTTTCTTGAAATATGCAAGCGCGACTTTTGATTCAAACCGCTGCGTTAATCCTTCTCCCTCTTTGGTAAGGCTATTGAATTCCTCAACTGTTACTCCCAAGTTGACGAGTAGTCGCTTGAGAATGTCGAAAGATAAATTGGTCTTCCCCGCCTCAAATCGAGACAACGTCGATGTAGAGATAATGTCACCTGCCACCTCGGATTGTGACAGACATCTTTCCTTACGCAACTTTCTAAAGACGAATCCGGTCATCACAAACACCTCGGAGTAAAAAATGAAAAATACTGTAAGTTTCTCTGCATAGCTCTGCTTCTGTCCGTTCTCGAACACGGACTGGTCGTCTCTGGGACCGATTACGACGACAGCGGCCATTCATGGCATACATTGGGATAACAAATAGTTCGTTGTACCAGCCTGCAGCCAATAACGTATCATTTGCCCAGTCACTCGGCTCTAACTTGTCTTTAATTTTAACATCGATTTTTAATGAAAAACATATCTTTTTAGCACCAAGTTCGAACGACGAAAGATTCAAACCAGAATGGTTCACGAGCAACAATCAATTCTATATGGGACATTATGTCTAAACTTAATTTAGAGCGGGGTGTTTTTATGCTAGAAGTGAAGGACCTGTCGTTTGCGTACAAAGACCAGCAAATTTTCGAGCACCTCAGTTTTACTGTTGAGGATGGCGAAATCGTCGGCCTAGTCGCGCCAAATGGTACCGGCAAAACAACGTTGCTCAAGCTTTTGTGCGGCCTCCTGCCGACCGGGGCGGATACGCTGACGCTGAACGGCCTCAAGCTGTACAGCAAGCGCATCGCTTACCTGAAGCAGCTGTTTTTCCTAGAGAGTTCCAACCAGTTGTACCAGGAGCTGACCGTGCGAGATCACCTGACGTACGTCAAGGAGGTCTGGCACTCCAAGGTTGAGATTGGTCCGGTGGTGGAAAGTTTGGAGATGGGCAGTTATTACAAGAAGGTGATTAAGGATCTATCCTTGGGCATGAAGCAGCATGTCCTCTTGGCGATGTATATCATCAGCGACGCGCAAACCATGCTAATCGACGAACCGCTGAACGGACTGGATCCCACCAGCATTCAAGAATTCGAGGAGGTTTTCCTTCAGCTCAAAGCCAAGGGCAAGAGTTTGGTTATCTCCTCTCACCAAATGGACAGCGTCGGGCGCACGTGTGACCACGTCTTTTTTCTCAAGGACCAAACCCTGCATGATGTCACAAACACCGGTCAGGATATGATGGGCGTTTACAACCATTTCTTCCCGAAGGCAGGTGCTTGAAATGGGACCACAGTATCGCATCACGTTGAAACGAGGGCTGCACTCAGTTACCAACATTGTGATTGCGGCAGCGTTTTTTCTCCTTTTGATGGGCACGTCTTTCAGCCATTTCGGCCAGCAGGACACGACGCAGGCCGATCAGTACATGGCCTATGCCACAGCCGGTGAGACGGTCGCCAAAACCATCAATAAGCTAAAGAAGGTCAAGCCCGCCACAGCCACGGTGAAGGCCGAGTTGCGCCAGAAGAAGCAGGAAAAGTATTACCTTGACCAAATCACCCTTGTCGCCTCCGGTGGGCCGGCGGCCGACCTTGATGAGGTCAACAAAGCGGTGTTAGACCACGCCAAGTACAGTCTGCACGCAACGGAAAAGGACCCGCACGTGCAGCTGCAGCTGATCAAGTACGCTGGCCAGCCCACAAGCCGCAAGCTGATCGAGCGCAAGAAAGACGTCGCGTTTCATACGTACCTGTATCAGCATCACATGCGCGAGATTCCGGTAGCGTCGATCAAGCCTCCAGCCGCGAATTATGTCAGCGATGCGTTGCTGTACCATGTTTCGCCGCTGCTTATCATCGCCGTGTTCATCGTCTGGCTGGCCGAGTTCTTCACGACCGACAAGCGTGAAGGCAACCTCAGCGTGACCAACACGTTACCAATGACCAAGATGAAGGTCCTGATTGCCAAAATTGGCGTTGCTTTCACTATCGCGCTGCCGTTGTTTTGCCTCACTGCACTGATCGTGTATGTGATTATTGGGCTAAGCGCTGGTTGGGGCAGCTTCCAGTACCCCATTGTGTATTCACCGGACGGGCAGCGCGCCTCAGTCATGCTGTTGGGGCATTTTCTCATATTGTTCCTTGGCGCGCTGATTGCGGTGTTCTGTTTCTTCGTGGCGCTCAGTGCGTTAGTCGGCCTATTTGCCAGCGACATGGATGCCGTGCTAGTGGCGGACGTCTTGGTGCTGCTCACTGGCAGTGCGCCAGTCATCGGCAGCAAGATTTTGAGTGGCGCGGCAAAGTTCCTGCCGTCTGCGTATTTCGATTACTCGGGATTAATCCTGCACTCTGCCGCTTGGCCTAGCCTGGGATATGGTGGCGCCGTTGCCGTGTTAATTGTTGGCACAATTATGCTGCTTGGGCTGACGAGCCTGATTGTGCACCGGCGGCAGCTACTTTAACCGTCACGGCCAGATGAGTTAAGACTGCTGACAAACTTGAATCAGTATGATGAGTTGAAGATTGACTAACGACCATCAAAGTCAGTTGCCTCGCACAATGAGGTCAGCTGGCTTTTTGTATGTCATGGGGGAGGGCGGGTACCCCAAAGTTTTAGCAAAAGCCTCAAGCCTCAAAAAATAATCCCCAGCATTCTAACCAGTTAATAGCTAAAATAGGGGCAGCGATAGAGACACTAGATTTGTTGCTTAATTCGCCACAGAATCATCACACTTTTGGCCGACAATCGTTATTGTTAGTGAGTGCCTAAAAAGCGTCCATTCGTTTTACCGAATGTGGAAAGTCATTTCGAGTCAACCGAAACGAGCAGAAAAGAAAAGCCCCAAATCCCCGGTAAATCAGCGATTCAGGACTCAATCGAAACGTATGAAAAGGTACTTTCTGGAGACGAGGGGAATCGAACCCCTGTCCATCAGCCTTCCTACCAACAGCTCTACACTCATAGTGCGCCTACTTGGGATTTCGCATTGCGCGAGCGCCGACGCGCAGGGCTAACGGCGCAATGCTAACCTGATTATCTCTTGACCACACCTTCAGGTGGGAGGGCGACCCGTAGCACTATTGATTGAGACCCAGATCCGGCGCTAGTGCGACACCGGGAGGATCACGCTAAAGACTGTTGTTAGGCAGCCAGAGCGTAAGATGATTCATTGTTGTTTGCAGTTAAAAACTGTGTTCCGTTGATGACGGAGCCGAGCCTCCGGAGTGCACCACTGGCGAAACGACCAATGTCGAGACCATTACGTCCCCATAACTTGCAAACTACATCGTATCACGTCATTAAAACCTTTGTCAAAGAGGTGTGCAGCGTGCTACGCTGGAATTATAATGAGATAGTGAACGACTAATTATAAGAGGCTGTTAAATGAAAATCTTGATGATCGAAGACAACGAAAGTGTTGCCCAGATGATGGACATGTTTTTTAAAAAAGAAAAATGGGAGGTCGAGAATGCCTATGATGGCGAGTCTGGCCTGGCCATGTTTAAAGCGGCGCCGGACTCTTTCGACATCATCACGCTGGACCTCAACTTGCCGAAAATGGACGGCATGGAGGTCGCTCAGCAGATTCGTAAGCTGTCCAAAACCGTGCCACTGATCATGCTGACGGCGCGCGACTCTGAAAGTGATCAAGTGCTCGGCCTTGAGCTTGGGGCGGATGACTACGTGACTAAGCCATTTTCGCCGATCACGCTGGTGGCGCGCATTAAGGCGCTACATCGGCGGGCTGAAACTGCGGAACCAGCAGCTGTTCAGCAGGAGGACGAAGAAGATTTTGATGTGGTCACGGATCATTTCAAACTGAGCACGAAGACCCGCGAAGCGTACTTGGACGGTAAGGAAATCGAGGGGCTGACGCCGAAGGAATTCGACCTGCTGCACACCCTTGCGGCCAATCCCAAGCAGGTTTTTTCCCGAGAACAGCTGCTTCAGCTCGTCTGGGACTGTGAATATTACGGTGATGAACGGACGGTCGATGCCCACATCAAAAAGCTGCGGCAGAAGATTGAAAAGGCTGGACCGCAAATCATCCAGACGGTCTGGGGGGTCGGTTATAAGTTTGACGACTCCGGGCTGGACCAGTGAAACTTCTTTATCAACAGATGCTGGCGTTCTTCGGCGTCCTGATTGTCGCAATGGCGATCATTTCGGTGATGTTCATCCGCTCCACCTCAAACACGGTGTGGCAGAACAGTTTTGACCAGCTGGAAGAGTACACCGACGTGTTAAAAGACCGCGCCGTGGACCCGAACACCTACCTGATCAACACCGAATTTATTGAACACTCTGAGGAAATCTTGAAGAAGCAGAATGTTCACTTCATGATTTATGATGCGACCAATACCGTCCGCTACCCCCAAACAGCGGAAGGCCAGGCCACGGCCATCGCTGGCAGATACTGGAAGCAGCTAGAAAACGGTGACGCAGTGGCGCTGCCGGAGCTGACCACGAATCCCCGCAATGGCAAGCAGCAAAGCATGACGATTTACTACAAGCCGGTGTTTTTGTCCGGTAAGTTGCTGTTTGTCATTGCGGCGTTTGCGCCAGTGGACAACATTCAAAGTTCACTGCGGCGGACTGAGTATAACCTGTTTATCGCCTTTCTTCTGTCGCTGTTGGTCGCCATTGTGCTGAGTTATGTCCTTGCGCGCTATCAGGTCAATCGCATCAACCGGCTGCGCCAGGTCACGCATCAGGTCGCTGAAGGCAATTACGACGTGGATGTCAAAATCAAGAGTCGCACGCATGATGAGGTCGCGGCGCTGGCCGACGATTTCCAAGACATGGTCGGCTCCCTACGCGACAGCCAGGCGGAGATCCATCGCCAGGAGGAGCGGCGGCGACAGTTTATGGCGGATGCGGCCCACGAGATGCGGACGCCTTTGACCACGATCAACGGGCTGCTTGAAGGCTTGGCTTATGATGCGATTCCTGAAGAAAGCAAGGGCCAGTCGATTCAACTCATGCGCAACGAGACCAACCGGCTGATCCGCTTGGTCAACGAGAACCTTGACTACGAAAAGATTCGCACCAACCAGATCCTGCTGAAAAAGCAGACGTTCAACGCGACCGAAGCCTTGGGCGAGATCAAGGTCCAGCTCAAGCAGAAGGCGGCAGACGCTAAGGACGAACTGGTGCTCAAGGCCAGTCCAGACGTTCAGGTGTACGCTGACCGCGACCGGTTCGTTCAGGTGATGGTCAACATCATTCAAAACGCGATTCAATTCACGCAAAACGGCACCATCACGGTCACGGCGAAAACCGGGTACCATCAAACTGAGCTGAGCGTTGCCGATACCGGCATTGGCATGACTGAGGACCAGGTGAAAAATATTTGGGAGCGTTACTACAAGGCGGATCCTTCCCGGAAAAACACCAAGTACGGGGAGTCCGGATTGGGGCTGGCCATTGTTCACCAGTTGGTCACGCTGCATGGCGGCACAATTGACGTGCAGTCGAAGAAAGATGAAGGGACGACCTTCACAGTTGCCTTTCCAGACGAGGAAACGGCGCCTAAGCAGGCGCCCATCACGCATACGAAATAAGGCGACACTCAGGCTGCATCACGGCGGTCTGGGTGTTTTTTTGACGACAGTTGTGGGTTTCTGTGCGCAGTTGTTCACCATTCGTGATACAATGGGGCTATTTGATAGGGAATCGAGGATTTATTGTGGAAAAATATTATATCGTCGATAGTTCGATCCTGCCGGACGTGGTGGAAAAGGTGATCGCCGCACGCACGATGATTGAAAACGGGCAAGTGCGTCAGGTTTCGGAAGCGGTCAAGCAGGTGGGCATCTCCCGAGGCACTTATTACAAGTACAAGGATTACGTCTTCTTGCCTGACGCCGGGTTGGCTCAACGCAAGGCGGTGATTTCACTGATGCTGCACCATGATCGGGGCATTCTGTCGGAAGTGTTGACGACGATGTCCAATGCCGAAGCATCGGTCATTACCATTAACCAGAACATTCCGATTCACGACTGGGCCAGCGTGGTGATTTCGTTTGACATCAGCAACCTCACTGGGACTGTTGACAGCCTGCTGTCCGCGCTGAAAAAGTCCCGCGGCGTGACAGATGTGACCCTGATTTCCGTTGAGTGATTCCTGACAGTAAGATTAAACTTGCAAGTGAATTCGATGAGGTATATTCTAATTTGCAAGAACAAACGCGAGTTGTGGGAGTGAGTCGCGTTTTTTAATTGGCGACTGCTGTCGTTGGGGGGCTTTTCTGAATGAGCCGTGTTGTGAAGCTGTTTTGTGGCGTTTTGCTGGCGTTGATTGTGGTGCTGCCGGCGTTGTTGCTAGTGGCGCTTATTCTACTGGTATCAGTGCTTTTCGCCGGGGTCAGTGCGCCGGTGGATCTCGGCGTGGTCCTGCCGTCCCTGGTCGCGGTTTTGATTGGCGTTCCGCTGCTCTGTGCGCTGCTTTTGCTGGGATTGTGGTTTGCGCACTTTCACCGAGCAACGCTCCATGTGGTGGACAACGGCGTCAAGCGCGAATTAACCATCAAAGTCAGCCTCAGTGGGCGCCAGATCTTGAGGCAACTGTTCAATGAAACCATCATCTCTCATCAGCATGGTGAAGGCTGGTTCTTTGCTTTTGATCATGCGCTTGAAGGGTTCTTCCATGACGAGCTGCGTGACTACTTACTGCACCAGGTCAGCGAGCAGTATGGCCTGGATGTTGAGGCCGTGATGCGCTTGGCCGATGATCAGGATTACCACTTCTCACTGTAATCAAAGCGGCGCCCCTCGCAATCCGCGTAGGGACGCCGCTTTTTGCTATTCGTAGCTGTTGCCGCCGTTATGGCCGCCGACCAGGCTGGCGCGTTGGATCGCGGTGCCGCCGCGCAGTTTACTCTTGGCGTAGACAACGGCAGTGAAGCCGAATTTGGTGCGCAGGCTGTCCACTGCGCGGGCAAGGTCGGTGGTTCGCACTTGGTCTGCCACGGGTTGCAGCAGGCTCAGCTGCTCGCCCGTGTCCGGGGCCAGGCGGCCGGTGTACACGGCGATGTTGCGGATGACCTCGCCGTGCCAGTAGCGGCGAAATAGCATGATCAGCGCCTCGTTCAGCTCGTCGTTGCGGTTGGTCGGAAAAATGCGCAGCGCGTGGCTGAAGCCGCTTTTGCCTGAAGCCTCTGCGGCCGCGTAGGAAAAGCCGATCCCCAGGCTGACGCTGCCGGCTTTCTTGTGGTGATGACGCAAGCGGGCAGCCACCTGTTCGCCTATTTCCTTGATCACGAGCTCGATTTCACTTTGAATCGCGTAGTCGCGCGGGAGAACCTGAGAGTTGCCGATACTTGGGGCCTTGGTCGACACCCGCTTGGCGATGGTGGTGCGATCAATTCCCCAGGCCAGGGCAAACAGCTGCTGGCCGATAATGCCCATTTCCTGGTCGAGTAGGTAAGGGTTGGCGTGTGCCAGCTCGTAAACCGTGGTAATGCCCAGCCGTTTGAGATGCGTGGCGGTGCGATCCGCAATGCTCCACACTGAGGTCATGTCGTTGATCGACCACAGCTTCTCTGGGACCGTGGCGTAGGAAATCTCGCCGATGAGGTCTGGCTGGTGCTTGGCGTAGACGTCCAAGGCAATTTTGGCCTGGACCGGGTTCTCACCGATGCCGACGGTGGTGTAGAGGCCCAGCTGGTGATACACCGTTTTCTGGATTCGCTTGGCGACTTCCCGTGGCGTCTTGCCAAAAAGGCGCCAGGAGTGCGTGAGGTCCAGCACAGACTCATCGATCGAATACGGCCACAGGTCTGAATCGGCGACGAAGCGGCGGAAGATGTCGTTGATCTGCAGGTTGCGCTGAATGTAAAGGTTCATGCGCGGGGGGACCACCATCAGGTTGGGGTCGTCGGGCAGGTCGCGCTGGCGGCTCACGTTTGCTTGCAGTCCGTACTCTTTTTTGGCGATCGGCGAGGTGGCAAGGATCAAGCCGCCGTTGGTATTCTCCTGCTCGGACATGACGACCAGGGCGACCTTAAGCGGGTCCCAGCCGCGGGCGACCGCCTCGACCGACGCGTAAAAGGATTTATTATCGATTAGAAAAATGACCCGGTGCGGCTCGTTTGCGTAAATAGATGGCTCAATCATCATGACTCACCTCTTGTTCATTATACGAACAAACGTTCTGCTTTGGCAAGCCATTTAATGGTCCGTCACGTGCTATACTTTTCATGTTCAGATTAAAAAATGAGGTGAAAAAATGTCAGTATTAACTGATCCATACACACTCCCAAACGGGGTCAAAATCCCGCAGGTGGGTTTTGGTACGTGGCAGATTCCCAACGGTGATGCCGCTTACCAGGCGGTGAGCGAGGCCCTTCGCCAGGGCTACCGACACATTGACACAGCACACGGCTACGGCAACGAGGAAAGCGTGGGCAAGGCCATCCGTGATTCCGGGATCCCGCGTGATCAGATTTTTGTGACCTCTAAGCTCCCCGCGGGGGCGAAGACGGCAGAGGCGGCCCAGGCGGCCTTTGAAGAGTCCATGGCCCGGCTCGACCTTGGCTACATTGACATGTACCTGATCCATGCCCCGTGGCCATGGGAAGAGTTCGGCGCGGATTACCGAGTGCAGAATCGGACCGTATGGGAACAGATGGAGTCCTTCTACACCAGCAAAAAGGTGCGTGCCATCGGCATTTCCAACTTCAACGTTCGCGACCAAGAGGACCTGTACGCGCACGCCAAGATCAAGCCGATGGCACTGCAGCTGCAGTACTACATCGGCTTTACGGAGGACGATAACGTCAAGTGCGCGCAGGATAATGGGCTGCTTGTTGAGGCCTTTTCACCGCTGGCGACGGGTTTTCTGCTCAACAACGATGCCGTCAAGGCCGTTGCCGGCCACTACAATACTGGAGTCGCGCAGGTGGCGATCCGCTATGTCCTGCAAAAAGGCTTGCTGCCGCTGCCTAAGGCGACCAGTCCGGCGCACATCAAAGCCAATACCGAGTTGAGTTTTACCATCAACGATGAGGACATGAAGACGCTTGATCAGTTGAAGGACACGGCGCCGGGGGAAGACAATAATCGCTATTAAGTCAAAAAAAATCGCGCCTAGGCGCGATTTTTTGGTTGATCAGGGGCAATCACCAGGTTGGGGGCGGCGGTGAAACTGTGGTCCGGATGCGCGTCAATCAATCCCTGATCGGCCGTTAGGATCACGAATCGGGAGTCGCTCCCAGCCAGCGTCTGAGCGGCCAAACTCAGAAAGGCGCGCGTTTCGGTTGGCACCATGCTCGCCGGCAGGCCGTTGGCAAGAATCACTGGGCGCTTGCTCATGACGCCGCGGAAGAATTGGAGGTAGAGACTTTCGGCTGGGGTCAGCTGACTTGCGAGCTGATCCAAGAATAAGGTGTCTTCGCGCAGGACTGCTGGCAGCAAATCCATCGCCGAGCCGCGACTGTTGATCAGCAGGTTCGCCCGCACGCTCAGGTAGGGCACAATTCCCGTGTCGGTTTGATCGACCAGCGCCAGGGCTTTGGTGCAGCCACCGTTAACGAACGCCTGCGTGTAGTCGGCGAAGGTCTGGGTGAGCGCAGTTGCCGGAACGAAAACGAAGCTGATCATTCCCGGAGCAAAAAGGGTTTTGACATGATCGCGAAAAGTTTGTGCAGTTTGCGAATGAAAAAGGGTCATTTACATGTCTCCTTAGGAATGGGTTTGATTAGGCGAGGACACCGTGTGCAGCAGCCGGTGTTTAATCACGCTCAGCTCAGCCAGTGCAGCGAGGCCTTGACCGCCGATAATGGTGCCACACCCGACCAGTGCAGTGGGGATGATCCCGAAGAGCTGGTGCGGCGGCTGCGGTTCGTTGGGTGGGGGACCGGGGAAGAAGAGGCCAGGGCCGGTAAACTCGGTGAGTTTGTGCTCGAACAAAGTGCGGAGGCTCTGATTGGCAGTGGTGTTTGACACGCTGCGGCTGAACTCAGCGGTCAGCGCATTCCGGCTCTGATTGACCAGTAAGTGATTGAGCGAGTCGCTGAGTAAAAAGGTGGCCAGACCGATCAGCAGGAATGCGGCAATGAAAACAGCCAGGCTTTCAGCAACGTACTGGGCGGCGATACTCCAAGTACTTTTACCCAAAATCAGGTAGGCCTCGGATTCAGCGCGGCGGTGGCGCACAGACCACCACCCGAAAACGAGGCAAAGCAGCAGGTTGATCGCGACCACGACCAACCACGTGAGCGTGTATCGCGTGTCCAGTGTGGCGTAGCCGGCTTTTACGGCTTGCACGACTGGGCCTGAAGCAGCGTGACCATCCGTCGTCAGCTGTTCGAGCCGGTTGATGAAGCCTTGGCGCATGTCGGCGTTGGCGTGGCGAATGGTCCACAAAGCGAGACTAGCGAGGCAGAAAACAGCGGTCAGCAAAAATTCGCCCAGGTAAACCCGTTTATGATATCGAATCGCGCTGGCTACCCGCTCCATGAACCGCATGCTGATCACCACCTTACGAGTCAAAGTATAACGGGCAGTTTTGAACAAAGTGTGAAGCCAACGCGAAAAACTCGCTTTGCGGCAACCAAAAAGGCCTCGCGCTCGGCGGGACCCAATTGACGCGTTATTTGCTGGACTGAGTGGTTCTCTTCACGTCACCGTTCGCTTGGCCTGCGACCTTATCCGGATAGGTGGTCAGTGCGCTGGGGTCATTGGCGACCTCAGGCGCATCGGTGCTGAAGTCTGAAACGGTTGACTGATCATGATTTTTGCTGAATAACGAGGTGGACTTTTTCCCGGCCTCCTGCTCAACATGCATCATTTGCGCCAGGCTTTGAGAAAAGTCGGCTTGGTCCGGGTTGACCGGGGTGTACCCTTTCGGAACGTAAAAGCGCAGCAGATTTTTGTTAGCGAGCGTATCCGAGAGTGATAATTCTTGGTTGACGTGTTGCTGCTTAGCATCGATCGTCGCCTGGTCCGCGGCGCTCAATTTGACGATTTGGCCCGTTTTATTATCGTAGACGACGCCGCTGAGAACGGTATAACGCGGCGTGACAAAGTCGTGATTCCGGAAGGCAATCGTGGTGTCGTGCTGCGGTGAGAGCAAATCGGTGCCAAACTGGACGAAGTTGTTGCTCTTGACGCCAAGCAGGTGAAGCAGGGTCGGCAGAACGTCGATTTCTCCGCCGTATGTGTGATTAACGCCGCCCTTAAGTCCCGGCATGTGGAAAATCAGAGGGACGCGCTGGAGCTGGGCGTTATCAAACGCATTCCAATCATCGGGAGTCGCGTCATTCGTGAGTTTGGCAGCGGTGGGATTGCTGTCAGGGGTCAGGAGCGAGGCAAGGTCCTTATTACGGTCGTCTGACAGGCCAAAGTGGTCGCCATACAGCATCACGATGGAGTTCTTTTCCAGGCCGGAGGTTTTCAGGTAGGCGAAGAATTCTGACAAGGCTTGGTCCAAGTAATGCGCGGTGCGGAAGTACCCTTTGATGTATGCGTCGTCGGTATTGGCCTCAGGGAAGTCGGAATCCTCATCGGTGATGAAGAACGGGTAGTGGTTAGTGGTCGTGATGACCTTCGCGTAAAACGGCTGCTGCAAATGCTCCATGTACTTGATTGATTCGCCAAACATCAGCTTATCTTTGATGCCGTAAGCGGTTCGCGTATCGGCGTCATGGTTGTAGAAATTGCCGTCGAAGAAGTAGTTATAACCCAGACTCTTGTAAACGTTGTTGCGGTTCCAGAAGGTACCGAGGCCCCCATGGAATACGGCACTGGTGTAGCCGGCGTACTGCTGAAGCAGGCTCGGCGCCCCCTGGAAGGTGTTATCCGTGCCCAGCGCGGTAAACAGCGACCCAGAGGACAGGCCAAACGTACTGGTTTCCAGCATGTTTTCAGCGTCCGAGGTCTTGCCGTTGCCGACTTGATGGTAGAAGTTATCGAAGCTGAGCGTGTCCTTCTGCTTGATCAACGAATTGAGAAACGGGGTCACTTCTTGGCCGTCGACTTTTTGGCCGATGAGGAACTGTTGGAACGATTCCATGTGGATGATAATGACGTTTTTACCCTTGGCGGTGCCATAGTAACTGACATTCGGGGCGGCGTAATGGCTCCTCGTGTACTGCAGGATCTTGTCCATATCGGCGCTGTCGGCGCTGGCTCGCACCTGACTGTTGCGGGCGGTTTGAAACCCATCATAGGCGGTGAACGGAACAAGCCCGAGGTACTTGACGGTGTAATTATGGTCGAAGTTGCGCGTCAACAGCTGCGGCCGGTTGAGCTCGCTGATGGCCATGGTGACGCCGAAACAGGCGACAGCGACCAGCGACACCGCCTGGGGGAGATGATAGGTCACAGGCTTGGTGTCCACCTTGAGCCCAAAGTGCGGCCAAACCAAGGATTCGTGGTGAATGTAACGCCAGACATTACGGATCCCATAGCCAAGGTAGGCCAGCAGGACCAGCACGACATCGAACCAGTACACCAAATCGCGCGGGATCATCATGTTGATCGTGCTGGTGCCGAGCCCCTGGGTCACCTTAGAAACGCCCAGCATCGTTTGAACCGACATGAAATCAGTGAACTCGCGGTAGTACAACACGTTGACAAACACCAAAACAGTCATTAAGAGATAGATCACAATTGCAGTGATGTAAGCGGGCCGCGCTTTTTTTACGTAAAGGGCCAGGCTAAGAAATAAGGCACTCAGGCCCAGCGGATTGATCAGTTGGATGATCTGCTGGAGAAGCCCAGAGGTCCCGAGGGTGAAGTCGACGTAGTACGCAAATTCGGTCTTCGCCCAAAGCAGAATCAGCAGGATGATCAAAAACCCCAAACGAGTCGTTCTAAGCCGGTTGATCAGGTCTTTCACGGCGCGCCTCCTTACAGAATAGTCGTTGTCATTGTACCTGTCTGAGCCAAGGGGGGCAAACCTTCGCCGACCGCAGCGCGCTTTTGTAAGAATGATTTAAACCCTGGAGGCGGGTTCGAGGACCTAGTAGGTCATTGCTACAATTAATGGTAAGAAACAACTAACGGAGGCTGCCATGCTATTTTTGGGCCCATTATATCAATATGCCCAAGCACATCTGGCGGGGTACGTCAATCATTGGCCGCTGGTCAAGCTGGCAATCTACAGTTTGGACAAGACCCTCTTTTATCTGCTGATCGCGCTTGTCTTGCGGTGGGCTTATCTGCGACTGCGCCATCAGCGGCCGCGGCTGCGCGGGGAGCTGCGGTGGGGCTTTTTTACCGCATATCTCATCCTTTTGCTGATGCTGACCGTTTTTCGCAACCACTACTTTCCCTGGCAGTGGCCGGTTTACCTGCAGCGGCCGCTCAGTGACATCAATTTTGTGCCGCTGGTGAATACGATCAAGCTGCGGTTTGGCAGTCCCGTGGATTTGTGGTACCAATCCTTAGGCAATGTGGTCTGGTTTTTACCTTTTGGCTTTGGGCTGCCCGCTCTCAGCAAGCGGCACTTAGGCGCGTTCGGGGTCGGATGGCGCGCCGCGCTGCTTTCGCTGCTCATTGAAGGGCTGCAGTTCGTGCTGTACACGGGCGTGGCTGACATTGACGACGTGATCTTTAACACGATTGGCGGTTTAGTGGGCTACTTCATTTATCGCGTACTTTTTGGCAGGTCCAAGCGGCGTTAGGCAGCGAGGACCTGTTTTTTATGTTATTTTCTGAAAACGGTCCTGCCGCGCCACGTTGGGTGAAAACCCGGGGCCGGCGACGGCTTTTTTTGAAAAAAGTTTGGTTTCGTGGTATACTGTCTGGGGGTTCTGATAAAAGTCAATTATTGCAAAGCGGCGAGCGGTTTCCGGCAAAAAGTGCAAGCGGCTTCAGAAACCGCTTGCTGACGGGGTTGAGAGGGTCACCAGGGTTGTGCTGAAAACGAAATCACGATAGACTGATAACTTGTGTCTTTAACTATTTGTCCAATATTTAATTCACTCATAAGGAGACGACTCATGGGAATTCTAATCGCGCTGATCCCCGCCATTGCTTGGGGATCAATTGGTCTGGTCAGTGGCAAACTTGGCGGTAACGCCTATCAGCAAACGCTGGGGATGACGTTCGGTGCTTTGGTATTCGGGATTGGGACTTTCTTGGTCGCACAGCCGACGCTTGACGCCAAGGTCTGGTTGTTTGGCATTTTGTCCGGGCTGTTCTGGAGCCTTGGTCAAAGTCAGCAGTTCCAGGCCATGAAATACATCGGCGTGTCGCTGACGGTGCCGATGTCCACCGGCATGCAGCTGGTGGCCAACACCCTGGCCGGCGCCCTGCTGTTTGCCGAGTGGCAGACGACGAAGATGGTCGTGCTCGGGCTTTTGGCACTGTTCGCGCTGATTGCCGGGGCGGTGTTGACCTCACGCACGGAAAAAACCGGCGAGGCTGGGATCATCAACTATGGTGCCGGTATTCGCACTCTGATCATTTCCACACTCGGTTATGCCGGGTACACGATTGTCGTGAAGGCGGCGGCGTTAGGCGCGACCGCGGTCGTCTTGCCTCAGGCAGTCGGCATGGTGATTGGCGCGCTGTTATTTTCCATTGGGCATCACGCGTTCGCCAAGGCCACCGCAAAAAATGTCGTCACCGGGCTGCTTTGGGGAATCGGGAATGTTTTCATGCTGATGGCGATGGCCCAAGTCGGGCTGGCAGTGGCGTACTCTCTGTCGCAAATGGGGATCGTGATTTCCACGTTTGGGTCGATTTTCCTGCTGGGGGAGAAGAAGACCCACAGAGAAATGATCTGGATCACTTGGGGGTCGCTGCTGATTATTGCCGGCGGTGTGATTTTAGGTATCATGCAGTGACCATGCGGTTCTGCGCAGGCTTGTTACCTGCGTAGGACTTTTTACTTTTGTTAGCCGCTTTCTTGCTTTTTACCTGAGCGATGCTTAGAGTTGAAGATGTCAAAGACAAATAGGAGGAACACATCAAAATGGCTCACATTTCATTTGATTCATCGAAGCTTTCGAAGTTTGTTCACGAGAACGAACTTGGCGAAATGCAGGCAATGGTTACCGCCGCAGACAAAGAGCTGCGCGAAGGCACTGGCGCTGGTAATGACTTCCGCGGGTTCTTGGACCTGCCAGTCAACTATGACAAGGACGAATTTGCCCGCATCAAGGCCGCCGCAAAGAAGATTCAAGGTGACTCTGAAGTCTTCGTTGCGATCGGCATTGGCGGTTCGTACCTGGGCGCGCGGATGGCCGTTGATTTTCTCTCCCACACTTTCCGCAACTACGAACCAGGCCGCAAGCTGCCAGAAGTCTACTTCGCCGGCAACTCCATTTCCGGTTCGTACCTGTCCGATCTGATCGACATGATCGGCGACCGTGACTTCTCGCTGAACGTCATCAGCAAGTCCGGGACCACCACTGAGCCTTCCATCGCGTTCCGCGTGCTGAAGGCTAAGCTGATCGCAAAGTATGGCAAGGACGGGGCCAAGGGCCGCATTTACGCCACCACTGATCGCGCTAAGGGTGCCCTGAAGTCTGAGTCCGATGCTGAAGGCTACGAGGAATTCGTTGTGCCGGATGACCTGGGCGGCCGTTACTCTGTGCTTTCTGCCGTTGGTCTGCTGCCAATCGCCGTTGCCGGCGGTGACATCGACGCCTTGATGAAGGGTGCCGCTGATGGCCGTGAAGCCTATTCCGACGCTGATTTGAGCAAGAACGAGGCTTACCAGTACGCTGCTTTGCGGAACATTTTGTACCGCAAGGGTTACACCACTGAACTGCTTGAAAACTACGAGCCAACGCTGCAGTACTTCAGCGAATGGTGGAAGCAGCTCATGGGCGAATCCGAAGGCAAGGACCAGAAGGGAATTTACCCATCAAGCGCTAACTTCACGACGGACCTGCACTCACTGGGTCAGTACATCCAGGAAGGCCGCCGCAACCTCATGGAAACCGTTGTTTGGGTCGACAAGCCGAACCACGACATTGAGATTCCGGCCGAGCCAGGTTCCCTGGACGGGTTGGAGTACCTTGAAGGCAAGAAGATGTCCTTCGTTAACCGCAAGGCTTACGAAGGCGTGGTTCTGGCCCACACGGATGGCGGCGTGCCAGTGATGACCGTCAACATCCCACAGCAGGATGCGTACACGCTTGGCTACTTGATCTACTTCTTTGAAGCAGCGGTTGCCATTTCCGGCTACCTGAACGGGATCAACCCATTCAACCAGCCAGGGGTCGAAGCATACAAGAAGAACATGTTTGCCCTGCTTGGCCGTCCCGGCTTCGAGGACATGACCAAGGAACTGAACGCTCGCCTGTAATTTCTAAGGGCGTAGGGGTTCGGTAAACAGCAAAAGGCTCTCAAGCCTAGTGGCAGCGAGCGTGACTCATTTTGGGTGAGTCACGCGACTGACAGGGTTTGGGGGCCTTTTGGTTAGGTTTGGGGCCACCACTTGAACCCACAAAAGGAAGGTCTTTCAGATGAAGCCAGCCAATCGGACTAAGCAGAAGCTCAGCAAGCCGGCCCACCAGACTGCCACTGCTGATCAGGCAGTGGGTGCGGCAGCCCTTGTCGCACTCACGGGCTTGTACTGGTGGCTCATTCGAACCAGCCGCAAGTGACGGCAAATCAAAAGCGCCAAACTGCTAATTTTCAGCAGTTTGGCGCTTTTGTCAGCTTAGCGCAGGGCTTTGCGATAGCCTGCCGCCTGTGCCTGTTGTTCAGTGTCAAAGTACACCGCGTTGCTCGAATTCATGCGGTAGCCGGATTGGCCAGGCACGTGGTAGATGTGGGAGTTGCGATTGCCCACGATTTTGCCAGCGCTGGCGGTGTTCATGTCGCCGCGCTGAGTCGTAGTGTGCGCGGCGCCGCTTGCTGGTGCCGCACTCGCATTGGTCGTGCTGCCGCTAGCAGGTTGGGTCGTTCCAGCCGGGGCGCTTTCGCTTGCGCTCACCACGCTGGTGCCATCGGCGTAGTTGATGGTGACGCCGTCTTCAACGTTGAAGATATAAACGTTGAAGCTCAGCCCGCTGGCACCGACGTCTTCTGCCATCATGTGGACGCCAGAGGCGAGGAGGTTATTCCCCTTGTAGACGGGCCGCACTGAGTACCGCACGTACGCACTGGGATTAGTTTTCATGAAGTAGGCGATGTCATCTTCAAACCGCAGCATCTCCGGTGAGTTGAGCGAGCGCGTACCAGTCATCAAGTTCTTGGGATTGTTGTTTTGGCCGGTGAGCTGATAGCCGATGAGGTGGCTGCGATTGTACAAGTAGCCGCTCTTGAGCTTCTTGTTGTGCCAGCCGGTGGGGTCCCAGGTGAGCGGCTCGCGCTCGGCCGTTGGCATCATCGCTTTGTTCATCAACGCTTCTGCGTCGGTGGCGCGGTTAAGGCCGTCCAAGTCGGCGAAGCGCTGCCAGGTGCCGTGCTGGGTGCTGAGGTCCGCTGCCGTAAAGGTGGGCTTGCCCCCATTGACGTCGATGGTTTGAGTGCCGTGGTAACTCAGGTTGGCCAGGTTTTGCTCGGCAGTTGTCTTGGCTTTGGCCGCGGCTGCTTTGGCGAGGGCCGCCTTTTTGGCGGCCGCTTCTTTGGCGGCTTTTTCCTTGGCCTTGGCTGCGGCGCGTTTCTTCTGCGCCGCTTCCTTGCGGGCTTTTTCCTTGGCAGCCTTTTGGCTTGCATCGGGTTTAGTCTTCTGCTTTTGACTGGTCGTGACGGAACTGCTTGAATCGCTGCCGCACGCGGTCAGAGTGGTGGTACCGAGGCTCAGGACAACCGTCAAGGCGGCGGCAGTTTTCAGCAGTCGCTGCCAACAGCGATGAGATGATTCATTTTTCCCCAAAAGTATTCCCTCCAATGACTTTCTTACTCTATTATGCCCTTCCGCTGTCGCGCAGGTCGAGCGGTTTACCAGATTCGCTGAATTAATTAAAATTGCGGTCTTGCTTTGACCGGTGCAGGGGGCCTGTGCTAGCGTTAGTGTATTAATAATGAAAAGGTGATTGCATGCTCAATGTTGGCGTGATCGGACTCGGGAATATCGCTCAGAAAGCCTATTTTCCGACGTATGCAACAATGCAGGACAAGGTTCAGTGGTATTTGGCCACCCGCGATTTAGGCAAGTTGACTAAGCTGGCCAACCAGTACCGGCTGACCGCTGCCGGCACGGATCTGCAGGCGCTGGACAGTCTGAAACTGGATGCGGTGATGATTCATGCGGCGACGCCGGCGCATTACGCACTGGCGAAGCATTTTCTTGAACGTGATGTGAATGTGTACGTCGACAAGCCCCTGGCCACGACCAAGGAGGCCGTGCAGGAGCTGTACATGATCGCCGCTGCGCACCGCAAGATGTTGACGGTGGGTTTCAATCGCCGGTATGCGCCGCTGATCACCGAACTTTCGGCGCTGCCTAACAAGAATGTGATTCAGGTCGTCAAAAATCGGGTCGCAAGCCCCCAGCCGGCCGCCGATGCCATTTTCGATCTGCTGATCCACCCGTTGGATACCGCGCTGATGCTGGCCGGCTTTCCTTCGGCGCCCAAGGCCCGTTACAGCATGCATGCGGATAAAAATGGCAACCTCGAGCAGGCGACGGTCAGCTTTGCGGCCCAGGGCATGCGCGTCGAGGCCGGCATTAACATGGTGGCCGGTGCCAACTTGGAAGAGGCCACGGTCAGTACCACTGACGGGGTGTACCGCGTTCAGGACCTGAGCCGCCTGCAGGCATACACGAAGACTGGGGAAGCGACCAGACAGGCGCCAGACTGGCAGCCAACGCTCGAAACCCGCGGCTTTGCCCCGCTGGTCCGCGCGTTTCTTGATGCGCTTCAAAACCAGACGGACAACCCCATCGCGCCAGAGAGTAGCCGGATCACCCACCAGTTGCTTGCGGACATGGTCGCTCAGCTCCATTAAAAAAAACGCCCGCGGGCGTTTTTTTTAGTGCTTGGCAGAAACGGCGGCCTTGATCGTCAAAATACCGGCGCTCAGGGCCAAGGCCCCGGACACAAGCGTCAGGCCGCCGGCTACGGTCGCTAGAATCCCTAATGGTAACACGTGCGTTTGTTTCATGACTGGCGCCTCCTTATCTGTATCCAGTTTACCCGATTAGCCAATGGAAAACGTTAAAAATCTGCGATGAGACTCGAGATGATTTTGCAGCGTCTTTTGGCTCGCTGTTTTCTTTGCGGATTTTTTTGTTCGGCAACAGACGTTATCCGTGCAATCAAGATAACCACCATGCTAAGTTTAAGTTAAACATAGTAAACGATTTATGGTTAAGATAAGGGGAAACCAATATGGAAAAGCCAATCAGCGTCCCCAAGACGCAGGCGCCGGCTAAGCCCAAAAGCCGCGTTGGGTCAACCATCGTCCTCAGCGTGGGAATCCTGCTCGCGTTGCTGTTTGCCGCGTCGACGGCGTACTCGGGGATGAAGGCAGGACTCACCGTGGCGGCCGGGATCCCAGGGGCCATCATCGGTTCGGCGGTCGTCCGAGCCTTTGCGCGAAGGGAAGGCTTTGCTGGCACCAACGAAATGCAGGGAATGGCCAGTGGCGGCGAAACCGTCGCCTCCGGAATGATTTTCGTACTGCCCGCGGTGCTTTTGATCGGGGCGCAAATCAACTTTTTTGAGGCGGTGCTGGTCGGCACACTCGGGGTGTTGTTCGGAATCGGGACGGCCTCCATTGTCGAAAATCACCTGATTGTCGGCAGTAAGGATACGCTGCTTTATCCAGAAGCGATGGCGATTTCCGAAACCATTCGGGCCAGCGCGGAAGGCGGCCAAGGCATGAAGATGATGGCCTCGGGGTTCGGTATCGGTGGGCTTTTGACCATGGCGACCGGCTCGATGTTTGGCTGGATCAACAACCATTTTGTCATGTACGGGCCTAAGGACTTTAAGTGGAAATTTGAACTGGAAGTGAACCCGTTGCTGGCCGGAATCGGCTTTATCGTCGGCATGCAGGTTGCGTTGCAGATGTTTGCCGGCTCGCTACTGGCGAATTTTGCCATCGCACCTTTGATCGGTTACTTTACCGACATGGCAGGCGGCGGTAATGACGTTTGGAACGCCGCGGGCACAGCGGTGAATTCACTGGGCTTTGACGGCATCTCTGGCAGCTACAATCGCTACCTGGGCGCCGGCATGATGCTTTGCGGGGGCCTGATCGGGGCGGTCAAACTGATTCCGGTGATCGGGCGCTCGCTGAAAGTCGCATTTGGCGGCAAGGAAAAGAAGTCGATGTTTGGCATCATGCTGTTGGGTTTTGCGATTGTCTCTGTTTTTGTTCTCAGCAGCATTTTCTCAGGCAGTTTGATGATTGGGCTGCTTGGCGGGGGGCTGGCCATGATTTTGGCCTTCGTCTTCGTGGTGGTGGCGGCCAATTTGACCGGAACCATCGGCACGTCGAATCTGCCGGTTTCTGGCATGACGATTGCGTCGCTTGTGCTGCTCACCGTTTTGTTCGTCGCGATGGGCTGGACATCAGACTTCGACCTGCGCTCGCTGCTGCTTTTGGCCACCTTCGCGGTGACCGCGATCAGCATTGGCGGTGGGTATTCACAGACGCAAAAAGCGACCGAACTCGTTGGGGCGGCCCGGCCAAAGATGCAGCGGCGGTTTCTGCTGGCGGCTGTGATCGGTGTGATCACAGTGGTTGGTGTGATCGTGGTCTTGGCGCCACAGCTGGCTGACACCAGCGCTGATGCCGCATTTGGCCTGCCTCAGGCGAACCTGATCGCCGCTTTGACCTCGGGCATCATCACCGGGCAGCTGCCGTTTACGATCATCTTTATCGGGGTTGCGATGGGCTTAGTCATGCACTTCCTGAAACTGCCAATCATGACCGTCGCAATCGGCTTTTACTTGCCAATGGCCACGACCGCGATCATCCTGGTGGGCGCAATCGTCCGCATGATCGTTGAAGGTAAAGGTAAACCGGCAAATCAAGAACGCGTTCAGCACGGCGTCTCGCTTTCCTCCGGGTTGATCGCAGGGGGCTCGATTATAGGGCTCACGGGGATTCTTCTGTCGATCAGTGGCGTACTGACGCCAGGCACGCCAAGTGGGCTGCTGGCCGGCAACGGCGCGGCAGTGGCACTGTTAACCATTCTGGTCTTGGCGATGCTTTTCTTCCTTCGTAAATCTTCTGTAACGGCAAAAGCCAATAAATAATGGGTGACGGCCGTCCTGACAAGCTGGGCCTAGGCGGATAATCCCTGTTACATGGGGCTTAACCAGAGGTCTTGGGAATGTAACAAAATAGTTACAAATGCGCCGTGAATTTGCATCAATGTAAAGGTTGTGTATAATGAGCAACATACAAAGCAAAGGAACAGAATCTTCACGGAGCGTTTAAGGGCCGGCACGACTTGGCTGCTTGAACGGCGATGTTATCGGCCCGCGAGGAATCCGAATTTTGAAATAAAAGGAGGATGACGCAGATGGTCACAGTATTAGTCGGTGCAGCCGCACTCTCGTTCAACGGGTTGTGGGTCTACGCGATGTTTGATCGAGCAGGGCGGACCTGCCGTCACCAAAACACCCCTAACATGATGGTTGCTAAGAAAAAATAACCCATAGTTTGGCGTGGAAGAGCGTCGCTGCAATTGGTGCAGCGGCGTTTTTTTGATGCGCCGTCTGCGCGGCGGACCGCACGGACACACTCAAGGTTTGATGTACGCGTAGCCTTCATGCTGCCGCTTCGCCAGCTCAAAAACGCCCGCGGGTACGACGGTCAAACCCGGCTGTAAGGCGTTCTCGTTGACCTGGTGGCTGACCATGGCGTTGCGGCAGACCGCGACGGTGACGCCTGCCGCAACCAGCGGCTGCAGATCGATCTGACTGGTGGTTTTGGCATCAACCACTGGGGCGCCATTGATCAGCAGCTCAATTTTGCCGGAGAGGCCAGCGGCGTTGGCCGCCGCCTGATAGTTGGCAATATTGCTCAGGACGGTGGGCCATTTAGCGGACTCATCAATGTGAAAAATCGTGTTCATTAGTTTCATCTCCCTGCGTTGAATGTAGCACACATGACTCGAATAAGGGGAATTTGTCAGGTTAAAGGTTGACATATCCGCTGAATCCTGTAAACTTATAAACGTGCTTTAAAGACATTGCCCGTTAGTCAAGGGGTTAAGACGCCTGGTTCTCAGCCAGGAAACACGGGTTCGAATCCCGTACGGGTGATAAGAAGGCCGCTAAACGCTGTTAGCTCAGCGTTTAGCGGCTTTTTCGTGGGCTGAAGCGCCAGGCGAGACGTCACTGGTGCGGTGGCCGATTATTCCGCCTGCGTTGGCGCTTTTGGATCATCGGGCACAAACACGATGGGCCGTTGGCCATGCTTGCCGGTAATAATGTCGACGTCGAAGAAGGACAGCGTCATGGTTTCGCCTCCGGGCTCAACAATGTACTCATCGCGCAGGAGGTACAGGCCGGCAAATACAAACATGAACATCACCGGCAGGACCTCCAGCGAGGCGTAGAAGATGTGCATCACAATCAATGCCACAGTCGCGATGATCAACAAGGTGAGGTACTTACCCTGCTTGCGCTGAATTCGAGGCTGCCCGCCGTATTGCGCCATCAGCTGGTTTAACTTGGGCTCTCGAAACCTTCGCCCGTCAGCGCTATGAAAGCTTGCCATCAGCCAAATCCCCCATTTCAAAAACGGCAGCGAACTGGCTGCCGTGACCTTATTTAACGGTACTTAATAAGCTGGACGCCTGCGCCTTCGCGGTCGCGCTCAGCGCTTGATACTCTTGATAGGCTTTGACGTAATTGCCCTGAGCGACCGCCTCACGCAATGGCGCTAGCTCGCTACTGGAAAATACTGCGGCGGCTGCTGTATTGGCCTGCGCTGCCGGGACGCCGGTGGTTGCTTGCACCAGGCTGGCAAATTTATCCTGGTTGCCGGCTGCTTGGACGATTGTGCTCATTTTGGTGTTGTCCAAGGTGCTTGCGGCTTTATCTAACGCGGCATCCGTCGTTGGATCGCCGGTTTTATGGGTTTCGATCTGCTTGACCAGTTGGGATTTCACCGCGCTGTCTGCCGGGGTGTCATTGCCGGTCACGTTGCGGTAAGTGTTGTTGAGCGGGGTGAAGAACACCACCACTAGGACGCCTAATACCACGATGAGCCCCAACAGAATCGCAATCACGCGGGGCCACCGGCGTTTGCGCGCCTTCTTCGTCTTCTTTTGGCTGCGTCGTCTTGCTTCTCGCATGTCATCACTCCTTATATAGGCTCTATTATAGAACGTTCAGGGCAGCTTATTTGGTAAGATTGTCTGTCTTTTCGTTGGTCGCAATGTGAACAACGCGCGAAAAACGCAAGTAGGCGATGAAATGGAAGACCACACCGGCGACCAATAAAATCCCGGCAATGAGGTTGGAAAAGCTGGTGGCGATCATCGACAACAGGTAAATGCTGACACTGCGGGCCGGATCGAGCCGAATCCGCTCGTAATGGCTGGTGATGCCGCTGCGTTCGACCGTTTGCAGTTCCGGATGATGCTCCAGGTAGCGGTACAGCAGTAGAAATGAGAAGGAAATCAGCAGGGCGACCAGGTCGTAAACAATGAACGCCAGCCGGATATCGCTGGTGTTACCGTCTGAAAGGGCCTCAATCAGCAGCACCATGGCGTAGTTCACCAGGGTGACCGCAAAGAGCACGAGCAGGTTAAGGACGTTCAGGGTGCGGTTAGTGCGCTTGACATACTGAAAATAGTCATGGTGAAACAGCCAGCTCGTCCCCACGTAAAAGTACGAGAGAATGTACATCAGAAACAGTGGCGTTTGGTGAAGGACGACTTGGTTCAGTGATCCAGGTTTGATTGTTTCCGGTTGGAATTCCAAAATCAGAATCGTGAGCAGGATGGCGAAGACGCCATCGCTCAATGCATTCACTCGTGATTTACTCATCCTCGATCACCTCTTGAGTAATCTGATCCGCCAGGCGCGCAATCGAGCGGGCGTCTAGAATATGGTCTTCGCTCAGCTGATCTTGGTCCCGCCACCAGCGGCGCAGCGTCTCCTCACCGAATGGCTGTGGTTTGGTCGCGTCACGGGCCAAGGTTTCCTCAAAGGGAAGAGCGAGGTAATAAGACCAAGCGTGAGGGGCAAATGACGCCTTTACGCGCATCAGCATCTCCCCGTACACGTCTTTGCGCAGGATGCCTTCAATGATGGTATAGCGATAATGGGCGCGGCCAAATTCGGCCAGGGTCTCGATCAGGGGGCCGGCCAGGGTGCCTTGATGGTCGCTTGCGTGCAGCAGCTCGCGGCGCAGCGTGTCCTGATGAAGGACGAGGGTTTGACCCGCAGGCAGTCTGGCTTCCAGTTGGGCTGCTAACGTCGTTTTGCCACTGGCAGAATTACCGCGGAGAATAATCAGTGTTGCGACCATGGGGCCACCTCCTTTGCGTTTAGTATGCCGCTTTTTGCGAAAAAAAACACTCACCAGTGATTGGTGAGTGCCAAGGGCGAAAACTTATAGGTTCTTGTCCATATTAAAAGTCAGCTTGGAAAGTTGCATGCCTTGCATCAGCATGCTGGCGATTTGCTTTTTGGCTTCCGCCTTCACTGCAGCCACCAGCTTGTAGTTGGCCTGCGTCAACGCGTCGGTCAGCTCCTGGCCGCTCATGTCTTTCGTTGCCGCGTCGGTTTCCGCAATGTGAACGCGGAAAAGCCGGTACTGCTCAGTCAGGTAATCGCGGTTTTGCTGGATGAACTTGCTGTAGTGGCTTTCCACCAGCATGCCCAAGCTCCGGTGCAACCAGTAGGCGGAGTCTTGATCCACGTCCAGCGTCATCGGGGTTTGGGAGTAGGATGGGTCGGTGTCATCCGCGTTGCAGTAAAACGGCACATTAGGACTGAACGTCGGGATGCCGATGTTCAGCCACATGATCGCGGCGTGGCCGAAGTCGACGTCGTTGCGCAGTTGCAGGATGTGCGAGTTCTGCGTGCGGTTCAGGCCGATTGGGCGGTAGCGCAGCCGGTCGGCATCGGTCGAGTCCTTGGCAAACGGATCGTACGGCGTCTCATTGTAATGCGAACCCAGGATCTGGGCGATGTCCTCGCGGGTGATCTTGTGGTCGGTGCGCATGATAAAGGGCAGCTCGCCGGATTCCGGCTGTTCTTCCGCCTCTGGGTTGAGCACGTGGTGGGCGTACCAGACGCGCGGGGTGTTGTAATGGCGGTCCTTTTCATTGAACGTGCCAAAGATGTGCCGGAAGTTCCAGCCCTTTTTGTCGGGATTCAAGTGATGCTGAGCCACGAAGTCCTGGATGCCGTCACTCCAGATGAAGTTATCCGCGTCGGTGAAGTCGACCTGTTGAATGGCGACCTCGTTGGCGGCGACGGCGTAGGCGTCATCAGGGATGCGCTGGGCGACCCAGTGGTGACCGGTGACGATTTCCATGTACCAAACGTTGTCTTTGTCAGAGAAAAGCACGGAATTGCCGGCCGGCGAGCCGTACTGTTTGATCAGCTGGCCCAGATACTCAACGGCGTGGCGGGCGCTTTCAACGAACGGCAGGGTCATGTTGACGATGAGATCTTCGTCCAGGCCGTCTTTGACCAGCGGATCAAAAGCCAGGGCCCGTTCGTTGCCGTAAGTCGATTCGGTCGCGGACATGGCCACGTTTTTCTCGTTGATCCCGGATTCTTCGTAGTCGCCTTCGTGCTCGGTGTCAACGTTGGGCACCGCGTTGTAGCGGTAGCCGTTTTCCGGCAGATCGGCCTCAAAGCCGTTGAGCGGGGATTTCACGTGCAGGCCCTTCTCCCCGTGCCAGGCTGGATGCATGTAAAACCGGTGCGGTGCGAGGACGTGGAACGTGTCGTCGTTGCGCGAGATCATGGTGCTGCCGTCGATACTGGCATTTTTCCCCACCAGAATGGACGTGCAAGCAGATTCAATTTTCATTCTTACCCCTCATTTCTAATGACTGTACACCTAGTGTACGCCATTCGTTTTCGGTTTGCAGTAGTGGCAGGCTGGGGCGGCCAGGAAGCAAGAAAGTTTAGCGGCGGAAAACTTTTTTCCAGAATCAATTGACAGGGCCGGCCATTTTTCGTAAGATATTACTCGTTGTTAAGTTATTGGGTAGTAGCGAAGTGGTAACGCAATGGACTCTGAATCCATAATCATAGGTTCGATCCCTATCTACCCAATCCTTGCCGGACAATGATGTCCGGCTTTTTTATTGCGGCACGGGTATACTGGAATTTGGACTATTTTAATTGAGAAGGGATCGTTATGGTCAAAATAAAACGTTTTTGGCGGCTGCTGGCTGCCGGGTTGGTGTTACTCGCGTTGGCCGGTTGCGGCCAGAAGCAGGTGACGCCCAAGCTGCGGCCGAACGATCCGTACACCGATAGCGAGTTTTCGCTGGGGACAATCTGCAAGGTCACCGTTTACGACAGCGGCAAAAAAAAGGCCGTCAAAGATGGGCTGAGGACGATTCGCCACATTGACAGCGAGGCCACCTTGACTCGCAGCGGGTCAGTGCTGGACAAGATCAATGCCAACGCCGGCATCAGGCCGGTCCGCGTGCCGAAAGACTTTTGGCCGCTGCTGAAAAAAGCGCAGTATTTTTCTAAAAACTCGAACGGCAGCTTCGATATGGCGATCGGCGCCGTGACCAACCTGTGGAAAATCGGCTTGCCCGGGGCCCGGGTGCCCAAACCCGCGGAAATCACGGCAGCCTTGCCGCTGGTCAACTGGCGCGACGTGCAGCTCAACGCCAAAACGTGCACGGTGTACCTGACCAAAAAAGGGATGCGGCTGGACTTTGGCGGCATCGCCAAGGGCTGGGTCGCTGATCAGGTCCGGCAGACGCTTAAAAAAGACGGCGTCACCACGGCCATCATCGACCTTGGCGGCAACGTGGTGGTCATGGGCCATTCGCCAAAAGCTGCCGGCCGCAAATGGACGATTGGCATCCAGGATCCGAAGGCTAGCCGCGGCACGGCCCTGGGCACGATCCATGCCGCCAACATGTCGGTCGTGACCGCCGGGACGTACGAACAGTACCTCATGTCTCACGGGCACAAGTACATCTACTTGTTTGATGCCAAAACGGGTTATCCTTACGACAACAACCTGGCCTCAGTCACGATTGTGTCTAAGCAAAGCGTCGACGGCGATGCGCTGTCCAATGCCGCTTTCGACAAAGGGTTGCGCGGTGGGCTTGCGTACATGAACAAAAAGCGGGGCCAGGACATTGAAGCCATTTTTGTGACCAATAATAATCGGGTGTATATCACGAACGGCCTCAAGTCTGACTTCAAACTCGTCAAAGGGACCAACTATCGCCCAGGAAACTTCAAGGCCTAAAGTGCAGCCGCTCTGCCAACCCCTGCCCGGGGCGCAGTTGGCGTCTTTTGGCATCGTTTAGGCGGACTTCAATCGTTTTCGTTCTGTTTTCGATCAGCTGAAATTGGTCGTGCGTGATGGCCATTTCCATGGACTCGCCTCCATTTGGTGACAGTATCCCTTACGGGGCAGACAAGCAGCGCCTAGACGTGCTAAAATACTGAGGAAAAATGAGGAGGCTGGCCATGTCCCATCAACAAGACTCAAACCATTATGTGCAGCAGTTCATTGACCAAATCATTGCCTTACTGCTGTTGATTTTTGTTTGGCTCATGCGGGCCTCGCTGGGGCCCACTTGGACGAAGATCCTGATCGTTGTGGCGCTGCTCATTTCGCTTGCCGATTACGTCTTCTTGGGCCGCAAGAATAAGCGTCAAAAAAAATAAGATCCCGGCCGCGGCGGTCGGAATCTTATTTTTTTCGAATGGTCCACAGAAAAATCGCATAGCCTAAACAAATTAGACCATAGACGATTGCGGCCAGCACTACGAAGAGGAGCCAAGGCCAGTCGAAGAGGATGCGCATGCCCCAAAGCAAAGCTGCCATGATGCCCGCTTGGACGGCCCGGGTGCGCAGATCCGCGATCTGTTTATTCAAAGGACACCTCGACGTACAGAAATTTCGCGGTCGTCACATGGCTGAGCGTTAACCAAAGCGCTTTGGGCTCAGGCGGCTCGTCGGGGTCAACTTGCTTGGCTAACCAGTGAACCAGCCGCCGGTGATGGGGAATAAATTCGTCAGACAGCGGAAACGCGTTTAGCCGATTCTCTGGGAACCATTCGTGCAGGCCGGGAAAAATCAGCGTGTCTTTAAGGCGAAAGCTGATCGTGTTCTGGTAGCCGCGGCGAATAATCGTGGTTTGCTGCGGATGCGTTTTGATGTATGTGAGTACTTGTGTTGCCAGGTCCAAATCAGTCACCTCCGTCTTCAGTCCGAGTAGAATAACTGCGGAATATGATACCATGGAACTATTGGAAAGTATAGAACGGGGGCCTTCAGATGACAGTCCATTTATACCTGGTAAGACACGGTGAAACCGAGATGAACCGGGCGCAGAAGCTTCAGGGTGTGACCGATGCCGCGCTGACGGCCAAAGGTCAGGAAGCCGCCGTCCAGCTTGGCACTTTGCTGAAGCCGATTCATTTCGACGCGGCGTATAGTTCCGATCGCCGCCGCGCGGTTGCCACAGCAAAGGCAATTTTGGCCGAGCACGCGGACGCCCCGGCACTCGAGGAAAAGGCGGGCCTGCGCGAATATTACTTTGGCGGCAACGAGGGCATGAGTAACATGAAATTGATGCGCAAGACGACGCAGCGCTACGGCGTGCGGGCGTTTGCCAAGATGTGGCTGGATGCGCCGCAGTTTCGGACCCTGGTCCGCAATTTTCACGCCATGGATGACACCGGCCAGGCGGAGACCTTGGACGAGCTGATCACGCGGGTGCGGCAGACTTTTGACGAGATTGTTGACGCCAATCAGCCCGAGGCCAATGTTCTGGTCGTGGCGCATGGGGTCAGTTTAAGTGCGTTGATCTACCAGTTGGCCCCAGACCAGCTGCCAGTCACGCTACTCAAGAACACGAGCGTCACCCGCGTTGACGTGACCGGCGACCAGTGGGTGGTGCGCGGGGTCAACTTGACGGCGCCCAGAGAAATCCTCGCCCTGGCGGGAGCGCCGCAGTCGACGCCCGAACAGGAATAAAGCAATGCTGGCTCTGTGGTTGGCGATCACGCGACCGCAGGGTGTTTTTTTGAAGAATTTTCTGAAAACAAATCGAAATATTGTTGTTTTTCGAACATAAGCGCGTATAATGACAAGTTGTCACATGACATTATGTCATTTTTTTAGAAAGGAGCCCGTATGCCAAAACCAACCTTTTTCCGCCTGGCGGAAACAAAACGCAAACGGCTGATCAAGGCGGCCTATGATGAGTTCTCGCGTGCGTCATTCCAGGATGCAAGCATCTCGAATATCATCAAGGAAGCCGGCATTCCGCGCGGTAGCTTCTACCAGTATTTTGAAGATAAAAGCGACATCTTTTTTTACTTGCTGGATCGCACTCGGTCTTCGACTGAGGAACTTTACATGCAGGCCATGACTCGGCATGACGGGGACCTGTTTGGGATGATGGCGGATTTTTTCGACACGTCAGTCGAAAAACTGCTGAAGGGGCCACACCGAGAATTCTATGAAAATGTTTTTTTGTTCATGGATTTTCACAACGCGGCACACTTCAGCTCAATGCCAAAAAAGGCGCCAGACCCACACCCGAAAAAGGTGTTTCTTGACTATACACTTGAGCACATCGACCGCAGCAAGCTGCGCGTGAAGTCAGATGAAGACGTCGCGATGCTGTTTCGCCAAGTGATGTGGATCTTCATGCAGTCGATCGGCTATTATTACACTCGGCGCAGGAATGGCGAGAACGTGACCACAACAGCCTTGAAAGCCCGCATGGCTAAGATGCTGAACTGGTTGCAGTACGGCGTCGTGATATCAGAGGAGGAAGTACATGATTAAATTAGCGAAAGGCCGCGTCTCGATTGCGCAGATTACTGGGGCGGTGCTGTTCATGATCATTCAGGTCATCACCAGCCTTTATTTGCCTGATTTGACCGCTGACATCGTCAACAACGGGGTCGCGACCGGCAATATTAACTACATTTGGCAGGAAGGTTTCAAGATGATCGCGTTTGCGGTCATCAGCGCCTTAGCGGCCATCTGCAACGTCTTCTTGGCGGCGCGGGTCTCCCAGAAATTGGGGCAGCGCATTCGCTCTGACGTTTATCGCAAGGTCATCACTTACTCGCATGATGAGATGGACCAAATTGGGACCAGTAGTTTGATCACGCGGACCACCAACGACGTGACGCAGATTCAAAACGTCTGGGTCATGATCCTGCGCATGATGATCATGGCGCCGATCATGCTGATTGGGGCCAGCTTCCTGGCATACCAGAAGAACCACACGCTGACGCTGATTTTTCTGGTGGTGCTGCCCATCATGGCGATTTTCATCGGGATTGTGATGAAGTTTGCTGTGCCACTGTTCCGCGGCATGCAGCAAAAAACTGATAACATCAACTTGGTCTTTCGCGAAGGCCTGACCGGGGTCCGGGTCATCCGGGCGTTTCGGCAGGACAAGTTTGAGCAGGACCGGTTTGAAGGCGTCAACCAGGATTACACCAACAACGCCGTAAAGGTCTTTTCCATCATGGCAATGATGATGCCGGTCATGACGCTGATCATGTCTGGGACCAACATAGCCATCGACTGGTGGGGCGGTCACCTGATCGCGGCCCAAGCGATGCAAACTGGGAACCTGATTGCGTTCATTACTTACGCGATGCAGATTCTGATGAGCTTCATGATGCTGTCGATGATCTTCGTCTTCATTCCTCGGGCGCAGGCCTCGGCGGTCCGAATCAATGAAGTGCTGGACCAAACGACGACGGTCAAGTCGCCGGCAAATCCGACACCATTCGCCGATACCACGCCTGAGCTTCAGTTTGACCACGTGCAGTTCCGTTATCACGGGGCCGAGGATCCGGCTTTGCAAGGCGTTGATTTTGACATGAAGGCCGGCCAGACGCTAGCCATTATTGGCGGCACTGGTTCTGGTAAAAGTACTTTGGTTAACCTGATCCCGCGGTTCTATGACGTGGAAGAAGGGGCGGTCAAAGTGAACGGGATGAACGTCAAGGACGTGGACCTGGACGAACTGCACCGCAAGATTGCATTTGTGCCGCAGAAGGCCAACCTCTTCTCTGGGACGGTTCGTTCCAACATGCAGTATGGCAACGATGACGCGACAGATGACGAAATCTGGCACGCCTTGGAAGTGGCCCAGGCCAAAGACTTCATCGCGGCCAATCCGGAAGGGTTGGACTACCAAGTTGAACAAGGCGGGGATAACTTCTCCGGTGGCCAAAAGCAGCGCCTGGCCATTGCACGGGCGCTGATCAAAGACGCCGCCGTCTATGTGTTCGATGATTCGTTTTCCGCGCTGGACTTTAAGACCGACGCCGAGCTGCGGCAGGCTCTCAAGGACGACGAAAAGATTTCTCAGCGCGTTGTGGTCATTGTCGGTCAGCGAGTGTCGACGGTTGCCGATGCCGACACGATCGTCGTGCTGGACAACGGCAAGATGGTCGGCCGCGGCAAGCACGCCGAGCTGAAGGCCAACAATGAGACTTACCGGGAAATTGTTAACTCACAAATTCGCGAAGGGGATGAGAAATAATGGCTGAAACGAATCGCACGACTTCAACCAGGCCAGCAGGCGGCGGTCACGGACCAGGGGCCCGCGGCGGCGTGGTCGAAAAGCCTAAGAACTTCTGGGGCACCACCTTCCGCCTGTTTGGCTATATGAAATCTCGCTTGGTCGGCATTGTGATCGTTATGCTCTTTGCCATTGCGTCCACGATTTTTCAGATCCGGACCCCAAAGATTTTGGGGGAAGCGACGACTGAAATCTTTAAGGGCTACATGAAGGGGGTCGCCCAGCAAAAGGCCGGCATCCCGATGAAGCAGTTCCCCATTAATTTTGACAAGATCAAGGAGATTATGATCGTTGTGATCTTCATGTACCTGGCGTCGGCGCTGTTCTCCTTCATGCAGCAGTTCATCATGACCCGCATTTCTCAGCGCACGGTTTACGACCTGCGCAAGGAGCTCAAGGCCAAAATGCAGCGGCTGCCGATCAACTATTACGACACCCACAGCAACGGCGATATTATGTCCCGTGCCATCAACGACATGGATAACATTGCTTCGACCCTGCAGCAGAGTCTGACCCAGTTGGTCACTAGTGCGTTTACCTTCATTGGGACTTTGTGGATGATGCTGACGATTTCTTGGAAGCTGACCTTAATCGCGCTGATTACGATTCCGTTGAGTCTTGTCATCGTGGGCATTGTTGCGCCGCGCTCGCAGAAGTATTTTGCCGGTCAGCAGAAGGCGCTTGGCCTGCTGAACAACTATGTCGAGGAAAATTACGCCGGTCAGGTGATTGTGAAGTCGTTTAACCGCGAGGAAGACGCGATGAAGACCTTCGAAGTCGAGAATCAGGCGTTTTATGATTCGGCCTGGAAGGCGCAGTTTGTTTCCGGCATCATCATGCCGCTCATGACGTTCCTGAATAACCTCGGGTACGTGTTCGTGGCGATTTTTGGGGGCATCTCGGTCTCCAATGGGACAGTCACCCTGGGGAATGTGCAGGCCTTCCTGCAGTACACCCAGCAGTTCTCTCAGCCAATTTCACAACTGGCGAACTTGGCCAACACCATTCAAAACACCATCGCTTCGGCTGAACGTGTCTTTGAGGTCATCGACGAACCGGAGATGGAAGACATCGAATCTGGTGTGACGCCAATCGAAGGCGACAAGCACCCGCTAGTCATGGATCACGTCAAGTTTGGCTACCAAAACAGCCCAATTCTGATGAAGGATTACAACTTGACCGTTGAGCCGGGCCAGATGATCGCGATTGTTGGGCCGACTGGGGCCGGCAAGACGACGGTTATCAACATGCTGGAGCGCTTCTACGACGTCAGCGGCGGCTCCATCCGGATGTGGGGCACCGATATTCGCGACATGACGCGCGAGGATGTGCGCAAGCACTACGCGATGGTCCTGCAGGACACGTGGCTGTTTACCGGCACGATTTGGGATAACCTGAAGTACGGGCGAGAAGACGCGACCGATGAGGAGATTCTGAACGCGGCCAAGGCGGCGCACGTGGACAGTTTCGTCCGCCAGCTGCCGAAGGGTTACAATACGGTCTTAAACGAATCCGCTTCTAACATTTCGCAAGGCCAACGCCAGCTGCTGACGATTGCCCGTGCCTTTGTGGCGGATCCCGAGATCCTGATCCTCGATGAGGCGACGAGTTCCGTTGATACCCGGACTGAAGTGCACATTCAGCACGCGATGAGTCGCCTGCTGAAGGGCCGCACGAGTTTCGTGGTCGCCCACCGGCTGTCCACGATTCGCGATGCCGACAACATTATCGTCATGAACCACGGTTCGATTGTTGAAACTGGTGATCACGATACGCTGATGGCCAAGAACGGCTTCTACGCCGATCTGTACAATAGTCAGTTCAGCGGCAGTACGACGATTTAATGAGGTACGAATAACTCCCACCAGGCGGTTTGGTCGCTTGGTGGGAGTTTTTTTGCTGCGAGTCAAAATCCGTGCGCTTTCCTGCAAACTCGATTATGCTGTAAACCAAATCGGCAGGAGGTGAGCAAAATGACGCAGATGATGCTTAATCCATCGTCGCGAATTGGTTTTGTCGCATTGCGCGTTCACGATTTAACCGTGATGCGTGCTTGGTACGTGCAGATGTTGGGTCTGGAGGTCCTGCAAGACAGTCGACATCAGGTCCTGCTGGGCCTCCAGGCAAACCACCGAGTGTTGCTGCTGCTTGAGGGCGGGGGGAACATTTCCAAAACCCCAACGGCAGGGCTGAGCGCATTTGCGCTTTCCGTGCCGACGCTGCCTGTGGTGCTGAAGCAGGTGGCCTGGCTTCACGCGCAGGGGGTCGCGGTCAGCCCGTGGTTTAAAACCGGGTTCAGCCGCGGCGTCCGGGTGAACGACCCGGAAGGCAATGAAGTGATCCTGGAGTATGATGAGGGGCCGCGCCTGGTCGTGGGCCACGGGTACAATTTCACAGATGCGGCGGGCAAACCACTGCCGACGCCGCACCTGCCAAAAGCGCCGAGACGGGCGCCACTGTTGCCCCCGCCCTCGTTTATCGGCAGGCTCGTGGTTGAAACGCCGGCGCTGATGGCAACGATTGATCATGTTCAAAACACCCTGGGGTTCATTCTGCAGCAGAAAACGCCTAACTGGGGGTATTTGACAGTTGGCGATAATACCATGCACTTCGGCATTGAGGTGGTCAAAAGACAGCTGGGGCCTAGGCCCGCTGATGTCATCGGCGCCCACTATGTCAGTGTGATCATTCCTAACCACAGCATGATGAATCTACTTCAACTCAATCTTCAAACGCGAGGCTGGATTGATTTTGATTACGATGCCGCCAACGATTACCTGATGATCGACGGGCCCAATCACTTGACCCTTTGGTTCTCCATTGCGTGACGACGGTCGACCAGTTACTGGTCGGCCTTTTGCGTGCCGCGGTATACTAGACCGTATTGGAGGCACAGACATGGACGTGATGCAGGAATTACGCACGATTGTAGATCAGAAAATGGCGCCTGGGGTTTCCGCGGCCTGGCTTCATGACGGGGTCGCGGCACTCACCGTGTACGGCGAGGCAACGTGGCAGCCGACTAAAACGCCGCTTCACTCGGGGATGCTGTACGACTTGGCTTCGCTGACGAAAGTGATCGGCACCACCACGGTATTTTTACAGGCGCTTGATGATGGCCGCGTGGGCGTGGACGATGCTATCAGTGGGTATCTGCCCGAGTTTCACCAGCCCACAACGTTTCGCCAGGCGTTGACGCACACCTCCGGCCTGGAGGGGTACATTCCGCATCGCGACGAGCTGCCGCCCAAGGCGCTGCGCCAGGCACTGATCACGCAGTTAAAAGTGACTGGGGAGTGTGATCACAAAGTCGTGTATCGCGACGTGAATCTGCTGCTGGTGGGTTGGGCCTTGGAAAATATTTACGGCAGGCCGATTCAGGCGCTGATTCAGCAGCGCGTCCTGAGTCCGCTGGGGCTGCAGACGGCAACGTTTGCCCCGGACCCTTCGCGGTGTGTGCCGACGACCTACTCGGCCGCAGCGGGCCTGCGTCGCGGCGTGGTCCATGACCCGAAGGCGGCGATCCTGCGCGAGCACAGTGGCGCCGCCGGGTTGTTTGCGGGCTTGGATGACCTGATCTGCTTCAGTGAATTTGCCTTTGCCCGGCGCCACGCCGATGCCTGGCCTCAAAGCTTTGCCACAATTTTGCGGGATGAAACGACCAATCAGTTGGGCCGCAGCCTTGGGTGGGACCTGCGCCGCGATGCTGGTGGCCGGCTGTGGCTTTATCACACCGGGTACACCGGGACGTTCTGGCTGATCCAACCGCAACTGCAGGAATCCCTGATCGTGTTGACCAACCGCGTGCACCCCAAACCGAATATGGCATTTTTGGCCAAGCGCGACGAATTGATCACGAATTTCATGGCGGCGCATTCATGACCCTGGCGGCTGTGTTAAACTTGATTCGATAAATGGATCTATAGAAAAGTAATGGGGAGGAAATTTCATTGACGGAACCAATTTTTCTGGAACCCGTATTTCACGAAAAGATCTGGGGCGGCCGTAAGCTCGAAACCGAGTTCGGTTACAAGATCCCGGACGGTAGGATCGGCGAGCTGTGGGCCATTTCGGCGCACCCGAACGGTCCTGATGTCATCGCCAACGGGCCGCTGAAGGGCAAGACCCTGGATGTCGCCTGGAAGGAAGACCAGGACTACTTCGGTCATCAAAAGGCCAAGGTCTTTCCGCTGCTGACCAAGATCTTGGATGCCAACGACAGTCTGTCGGTGCAGGTGCACCCGGACGATGCCTACGCCGCAGCGCATGAGCGTCCCGGTGAGCTGGGCAAGACGGAGTGCTGGTATGTGATTTCCGCGGAACCTGGTTCCTATCTGATTTACGGCCACCACGCCAAGACGCGTGAAGAGCTTGCCGACATGATCCACAAGGGTGAGTGGGACAAGTTACTCCGGAAGGTACCAGTCAAAACCGGCGACTTTGTTTACGTGCCAAGTGGCACCATTCACGCGCTGAACAAGGGCATCATGGTCCTTGAAACCCAGCAAAGCTCCGACACGACATACCGGCTGTATGACTATGACCGGGTCGGCAAGGACGGCAAGAAGCGCGAACTGCACCTGCAGCAAAGCATTGACACCACGACGGTGCCGAGCCAGGATCCTAAGCTCAATATCACCAGCGAGCAAAAGGATGACGCCACTATCACGACATTCGTGACAGCCCCGATTTCCAAGTTCTTCTCGGTTTACAAGATCGATTTGGACGGCAAGCTGACTCAGACGCCAACCGCACCGTACACGCTGGTTTCGGTGCTGGACGGCGAAGGGACGATCGAAGCGGATGGCCAGTCCTATCCGATCAAGAAGGGGACTCACTTCATCATTCCTAACCAGATCAAGTCTTGGACCTTCACCGGCAAGATGATGATGATCACCTCGACCCCAGGTGACGAAGAATAACTGAAACTAAAATAACCCGCTGGCTCATCGTTTCTCAGTTGAGAAATGGTCAGTCAGCGGGTTTTCTGTTCCCTTGAATGGTGATCAGTCTAGAAACCGGCTTTAATGAATCCGGCCTGACTGAATTTTTGGCGCATCTGGAGGACCGCAGTGTACGTGGCCAGCAGGTAGATCTGGTCTTCTTGGACGCCCTTGAGGTAGGGGATCACATCGTCAAGGTTGGGCTTAGTGGCCAAATCGCTTTGCGGCACACCGGCCACCTGCATGCGGAAGGCGATATCTTTGTAGCGCTCGCCGCCCACCATGTACGACGTGGCCAGGCCGCTTTGAACCAGTTGCTCCAAGTTGCCGTCCCAGATCCATGACGTGTCCGTTCCGTCTGCGTAGTTGGCGTTCAGCAGCATTGCGAAGGCAAACGGCTGCTTTTGGCGCTGGATCATGCTGAGGACCTCGTTGAGACCGACCGGGTTTTTGACCAGGATCAAGGTGACGTTCTTGGTGCCGATCTTGATTTGTTCCTGGCGCCCGAAGACCTTTTCATCATAGCTGAAGGCCTTGGCGATCTGCTCAGGCGTGATGCCGAACTCCGCGCCCACCGCGTAGGCTGCTAAGGCGTTGTAAATGTTGTAAGTGCCGCCGACCGACAGGCTGTAGGGATGGCCGTCGATTTCAAACCTGGATGAAGTCGGGGTCTGCTCGGTGACGCTGGTGACCTGATGATTCAGGACCGGCCGCTTGAACCCACAATTCGGGCAGAAGAAGCTGCCGAGGTTTGAGTAAGTGATGCCGTGGTAGTGGAGGATGTGCTCACACACTGGGCACAGCACGCCGTCCGTGTTCGCCGGGGCCTTGATGTCGTTGCCCGCCTCCGCCGCTAAGGCAAAACCGTAGTATCGCAGCGGATTTTTCAGCTCACGCGAAGAGAAAATCGGGGCGTCCCCGTTGGCGATGACCAGCGCGTCTGGGTTGGCTTTGACGCCGCGCAGGATTTTGGCATAGGTGGTGTAAAACTCGCCGTAGCGGTCCATTTGGTCGCGGAAAATGTTGGTCATCACAAAGGCCTTGGGGTGCAGGTAGCGCGCCACCGGCGCGACATTGGCCTCGTCGACCTCGAGCACGGCGATCTTGCGCTTGGCGCCTGGCTTGGTCTTGTGCGCGAAGTAGGCGCCGATGATGCCCTGAAGCATGTTGGACCCGGTGGGGTTGGTCAGAATATCGTCGTACTGCTGGGCCAAGACTTTGACGATCAGTGCGGTGGTCAGGGTCTTGCCGTTGGTGCCGGTGACGATGATGGTATCGCGGTCCTGGCCCAGGCTGGCAAGCACGTCCGGGTCGATTTTTTCCGCCAGCTTGCCCGGGTAGGCGGAGCCGCCGTGGCGGAACTTGTGCAGGTACCAGTAACTTAAGCGCCCGGCTGCGATGGCGAATTGGCTTTTCAAAGATGGCATGTAAACGGCCTCTCTCTATTAGTTTTGCAGCTACTATCATAGCATAGCCGCTCCGCGTTTCTGACCGGGAGCATGTTATTATGGTAAAGATTCCGTTATACTGGATAAGGTGAATTTTTTGCGGCAAGGCGCTTCTTGCCGAAGGAGGCCCTTATGGCACAATTGTTTTTCCGCTACGGCGCGATGAATTCGGGTAAAAGTATCGAGATCCTGAAGGTCGCGCATAATTACGAAGAGCAGCACAAGAACGTCATCATTTTGACCAGTGCGGTGGACGACCGCTCAGGGGTGGGCGTCATTTCCAGCCGCATCGGGCTGGAGCGGCCGGCCAAGGCCATCGATGATGAGACGAATATTTTCGATTTGGTGTCCAAGCTTGATCCGCATGCTTACTGCGTGCTGATCGACGAGGCGCAGTTTTTGAAGAAGCACCACGTCTTCGAGTGCGCGCGGGTGGTCGACGAGCTGCACATTCCGGTGATGGCGTTCGGCCTGAAGAATGATTTTCGCAATGAGCTTTTCGAGGGTTCGAAGTACCTGCTGACGTATGCGGACAAGATTGAGGAAATGAAAACAATCTGCTGGTTCTGCGCGAAAAAAGCGACGATGAATCTGCGGGTTCACGATGGCAAGCCCGTTTATGAAGGCGAGCAGATCATGATCGGCGGCAATGAGGCTTATTTTCCCGTTTGCCGGCATCATTACTACTTCCCGCCTAAACGCTTAAAGGCTTGATAGTCTCTGCGGGTGTGCGGCAGTTAACGGCAACATTAATGGAGGATTTTTATGGATAAGATTTTTACCCAGTTAGACGGGCTGATCGGTCGCTATGAGGAGCTGGAAGAGCTGCTCTCCGACCCTGAGGTCATCAACGACACCAAGCGTTACCTTGAGCTTTCCAAAGAGGAAGGCGGCATGCGCGACGTGGTGGCGGCCTACAAGAAGTACAAGCAAGTGAAGCAGGACATCAGCGAAAGCGAGGAAGTGCTGCGCGAAAGCAAGGACGACGACCTCACGGAGCTGGCCAAAGAGGATCTGAACAATCTTAATCCCCAGCTGGATCAGCTTGAGACCGAGATCAAAAAGCTGATGCTGCCGAAGGACCCCAATGACGACAAGAACATCATCATGGAGATCCGCGGGGCCGCCGGCGGGGATGAGGCGAGCCTGTTCGCCGGCGACCTGCTGTCCATGTACATGAAGTACGCCGAGCGGCAGGGTTGGACCACCGAAATTATCGACGAGAACCCTACCGAAGTCGGCGGCTACAAGGAAGTCTCCGTGCTGATCCAGGGGCAAAGCGTGTACTCAAAGCTGAAGTACGAAAACGGGGCGCACCGCGTGCAGCGGGTGCCCGTGACCGAAAGCGCCGGCCGGGTCCACACCTCGACGGCGACCGTGGGGGTCATGCCCGAGTACGATGAAGTCGACCTCGAGATTGACCCGAAGGACATTCGCACCGACGTCTACCGGTCCAGTGGTGCCGGTGGTCAGCACATTAACAAGACCAGTTCCGCGGTGCGCATGACGCATTTGCCGACCGGGATCGTGGTGACGATGCAGGATCAGCGCAGTCAGCAGCAAAACCGCGTCAAGGCCATGCAGATCCTGCGCTCACGGGTTTACGACTACTACGAAAGCCAAAACGAAAGCGAGTACGCCGCCAAACGTAAAACGGCGATTGGCTCCGGCGACCGGTCCGAACGCATTCGCACGTATAACTACCCGCAAAACCGCGTTACCGACCACCGCATCGGGCTGACCTTGAACAAGCTGGACCGGATCATGAACGGTGAGCTTGACGAGATCATCGATGCCCTGATCGTGCAGGATCAGACGAACAAGATGGAACAAATCGATGAGTAAGACTTACGGGGAGGCGCTCAGGTGGGCGTCTTCAGTGCTTTCACCGCTTGGGGTGGACCCGGACGGGGCGCGGTACGTCCTCGAAATGCGGGCAGACTTCACGCCCAGTCAGCTTCGACTGCATGACCGCGACGTGATGCCCGATTCGGCGTTGACTCAGTTTGAGCAAGACGTTGCGCGGCTTTCACACCATGAACCGGCCCAGTACATTGTGGGGGTTGCGCCATTTTACGGCGATCTGTTCAAAGTGACGCCGGCTGTCCTGATTCCCCGGTTTGAAACGGAGGAGCTGGTCGCCTGGGCGGCGGCGGAACAACCGGCCGCCCAAACCGGCCTGGATCTGGGCACGGGCTCTGGTGCCATCGGCCTGACGCTGGCCAAGCAGCTGCCAAGCACGGCAATGACGCTCAGCGATGTGTCGGCGGCGGCGCTGGCAGTCGCGCGGGAAAACGCCCGCCGGCTGGACCGGCGCGCGACGTTTGTCGAAAGTGATTTATTCGCGGCGATTCCCCAGCGCTTTGATTTCATCATCAGCAATCTGCCATACATCAGTAAGGCGGAAACCGACGTGATGGATGAAAGTACCCTGACCTATGAGCCGCCTCTCGCACTTTTTGCGGCGCACGACGGGCTGGCACTTTTTCAGCGCTTTGCCGCTGGCGTCGCCGCGCACGTGAATACTGGTGGTGCCGTGTACCTGGAGTTCGGCTACCGCCAGCAGCCTGCCTTGGCGAGGCTGTTTGCTGAGGCGCTGCCCCAAGCGCAAGTGACGTTTAAACGGGACATGGCAGATCACCCGCGCATGGTGAAGCTTCAATTTTAATTGGGATTAAAGGAGCACAAATATGGAAACCAAAGTGTTTAACAAGGATGAAGTCGCGCAGGCCGCTGCGCTGATCAAGGCTGGCGAGGTCGTGGCCTTTCCCACGGAGACCGTGTACGGACTTGGCGCTGACGCCACTGATCCCAAGGCCGCGGAAAAGGTGTTTCAGGCCAAGCACCGGCCGGCGGACAACCCGCTGATCGTCACGGTGGCAGGCCCGGACATGGTGGCTCAGTTTGCGACCATTACGCCTGCCGCGAAAAAGCTCATGGATGCCTTTTGGCCTGGCCCTTTGACCATCATTTTGAACATTTTACCCGGTAAACTTTCAATGGTGGTCACAGGCGGGCTGCAGACAGCGGCGTTTCGGATGCCGGCCAACTCGTTGACGCGGCAAATGATCAGCCTGGCGGGGCGGCCGATTGTCGGCCCTTCGGCGAATATTTCCGGCAAGCCCAGCGGCACGCGGCCGGAGCATGTGCTGCACGACTTTGACGGCGCCATTGCCGGGATTTTAGACGACGGGCCGACCACGGTCGGCGTCGAGTCCACCGTGATCGACATGACGGTGACACCGCCGGCCATTTTACGGCCTGGCAAGATCACGCCGAAGCTGCTTGCGCCGGTGATCGGCGAGGTCCAGTCCGACCATCACAAAGTGGGCGCCAAGGAGACCCCGAAGGCGCCAGGCATGAAGTACAAGCATTACGCCCCTAGCGCACAAGTCGTCATCGTTGATCACCCGGCTGATTTTCCGGCCGCGCTGAAGTGGGCTGAGCAGAATGGGCAGCCGTTCGGGGTCTTAGCGACTGATGACCTGTTGACTGATGTCCCGTCTGCTGTGCCAACTTACAGTCTTGGCCGGGACCTCACGTCGGCCACTCACAACTTGTTCGCTGGGCTGCGCTGGTTCGACCTTCACCCAACCGTCACGGTCATCTTGGCCGAAGCGTTTGCGCAAGAAGGGCTGGGCGTCGCCTACATGAACCGGTTGAACAAGTCGGCCGGCAATGACCATTTTGATCCGGATCAGCACTGAGTTTGCAGCCGCTGCGTGCGGCTGTTTTGATATTCGGCTTTTTTTGGCGAAACAACCATGAAAATTTCGAAATAGGCGGATTAAAGCTTAGGGCCCGAATGTTTACGGGCTGCTTTGGGGTTGGTATACTGGTCTTGACCAATCGCCGCTGACGCAATAAGGAGGATCCGCCACATGGATTTCAAGCAGTATGACCCCGCCGTTTTTGGTGCCATCGAAAATGAAGAACGGCGCCAACAACAAAACATTGAACTGATCGCCTCTGAAAATATTGTCAGCCCGGCCGTGCGCGCGGCCCAGGGCAGTGTGCTGACCAACAAGTACTCCGAAGGGTACCCAAAGCACCGCTATTACGGCGGAAATCAATACATCGATGAAATCGAGCAGTTGGCGATCGACCGCGCCAAGGAATTATTCGGCGCCGAATACGCCAACGTCCAGCCTCACTCCGGGTCGGGCGCCAACATGGCCGCTTACCGCGCGTTTCTAAAAGACGGTGATAAGGTGCTGGCGATGGATCTGACTGACGGCGGTCATTTGACTCACGGCAGTCCGGTCAGTTTCTCGGGGCAAACTTACCATTTTTATCACTATGGCTTGGATCCGGAAACCGAGCGCCTGAATTACGACCAGATTCTCGCTCAGGCCGAGGCGGTGCACCCGCGCCTGATCGTTGCCGGTGCGAGTGCGTACAGCCGGGCGATCGACTTTGCCAAGTTCCGGGACATCGCCGATCACGTGGGGGCGTTTCTCATGGTCGACATGGCCCACATCGCGGGCCTGGTGGCCGGTGGGGCGCACATGAATCCCGTCCCGTACGCGGACGTCGTGACGACGACCACGCACAAGACGCTGCGCGGACCGCGCGGCGGGATGATCCTCGCCAAGGCCGAGTACGGCAAGGCCATCAATTCCGCGGTGTTCCCGGGGATTCAGGGCGGCCCACTTGACCACGTGATTGCCGCCAAAGCGGTCGCGCTAGGGGAGGCGCTGCAGCCCGACTTCAAGCATTACGCGGCTCAGATCGTCAAGAATATGCAGGCGATGTGCGCCGGCTTTGCGGAAGATCCGCGGCTGAAAATGATCTCCGGCGGCTCGGACAACCACATGGTGCTGCTCGATGTTACCGGCTATGGCGTCACCGGCCGGGATGTGCAGGACCTGCTGGATGCCGTGATGATCACGGCTAACAAGAACCAGGTGCCAGGCGAGCAAAACGGGCCCTTCAAAACCTCTGGGCTACGGGTCGGCACGGCCGCGATCACCACGCGCGGCTTCAACGAGGAAGACTGCCGGGAGGTGGCGCATTTGATTTCCAGTGCCATCGCCAATCGGCACGACGAAGAAAAACTTGATGAGATTCGCCAATCTACCCTTGCACTAACAGGGCGTCATCCCTTATCATAGGAAAGGTTACGGCGAAAGCCGGAAAGCAAGCGGACAGCACTGTAATCACGACTCTATGAGTCGTGATTTTTTTAGGCAAGCAGCCGCCTGCGCCACATCAAAAGGAGGGCCTTTCTGCATGGGCAAATTTACTGTTTTGAATCACCCGTTGATTCAACACAAGCTGACCTTGATCCGCGATAAGAACGCGGGGACCAAGGAGTTCCGGGAGATCGCAAACGAGATCGCCGAACTGATGGTTTACGAGATCACACGTGACTTACCAATGAAGGACGTCGAGATCGAAACGCCAATGGGTAAGACAACACAAAAGGAACTGGCTGGCAAGAAGCTGGTCGTCGTGCCGATCCTGCGTGCGGGGTTGGGCATGGTTGATGGCGTCTTGCGCCTGATCCCTGCGGCCAAGGTTGGCCACGTCGGGATGTACCGCGATGAGAAGACCCTAAAGCCGCATGAATACTTCGTTAAAATGCCAGACGGGATCGACCAGCGCGACATGATCATTGTCGATCCGATGCTCGCCACCGGCGGTTCCGCCAACATGGCCATTGAGGCGTTGAAGAAGCGCGGTGCCCAAAGCATTCGGCTGGTTGTCCTGGTTGCTGCACCAGAAGGCGTCAAGGCGGTCCAAGAGGCCAACCCGGACGTTGACATTTACGCCGCGGCGCTTGATGATCACTTGAATGAAAATGGTTATATCGTGCCAGGGCTCGGCGATGCCGGGGACCGGTTGTTTGGCACAAAATAAGTTTTTCTAAAGGCGGCCACTAATGGGGGTCGCCCTTTTTGACTGTTCGGTTGTAAGACCGTGCCGGTCAGGCTGAAAAGTTTACTCAGTTGCCTGAGCGATCCGCGCTGACAAATTGGCAAATGTGGCAAAAATGAGACATGGCGGCGCTTTCCGTTTAAAAAAAATTATGAAAAACGGGTGTGAAAAGTCATGAAAAGTCTCGTTCTCTTTTTGTCTTTTGGGGGTAAAGGTGATAGAGTTATCTGTGTGTTTTGAAGGATGAGTATCCGGCAATTCCACATATTAGGCCCGCCTAATCCGCATGCATTCATACATACGTCTTTTTGCGAGTTGTAAGGAGGTGAATTCTGTGAACGAAAGCTATCCCATAGTAAGTTTCATGGGGCTGCGCTTTAACCCGGCGAATGACCTGGCAATCTTGGTTTCTTGCGTGATCATCTTTTTCCTCGTGTACTGGTTAGCTCGCAAGCCGTCAATTCGGCCGAACGGGCGTCAGAACGCGCTGGAGTACTTGATCGATTTCACCAACGGCATTGTCAAATCGGCAATGCCAGGCAAGGAAGGCAAGCGGTTTGGGCTGTTCGCTTTTACCTTGTTCCTATTCGTGTTTGTGAATAACCAGCTCGGACTGTTCTTTCAACTTGATATCGGGGGCAAAACATGGTTCCGGTCCGCGACCGCGGATCCAATTATTACCATGAGCCTGGCGATGATGATATTACTGATTTCTCACTTCTTTGGGGTCGTGTTTAACGGCTTCAAAGGCTACATGAAAGAGTACATCTCGCCAGTGTCGTTTCTGCTGCCAATCAATTTGATTGAGAACATTACGAACTTTGTGACATTAGCGCTACGGCTTTACGGGAACATCTATGCTGGTGAAGTGTTACTTCTGTTGATTAGAGAGTTGGCCTTTTCGGGTCACGGCTTACTTGGTGGGGTTTCCTTTATTGGGGGCTTCGCGATTGAAGTCATTTGGCAAGGGTTCTCAGTCTTCATTGGTACGATCCAAGCGTATATTTTTGTTACCTTGTCCTCAGTTTACATTTCGGAAAAGGTTATATCTGACTAATAGGAGGAAATATCATGCAATACATCGCTGCATCTATCGCCGCGGGGCTCGCCGCGCTGGCTGCTTCATACGGTAACGGTCAAGTTATTTCAAAGACTCTGGAAGGCATGGCTCGTCAGCCGGAAGCCTCAGGTACTCTGCGTTCGACCATGTTCATTGGTGTCGGCTTGATCGAAGCGGTTCCAATCATGTCAATCGTTGTTGCCTTCATGCTTGTCCTGAGCTAATCAGCACCAATATTAAAGAAGGGAGTGGCTTGAATGGCTACTTTTGGTGATACGCTCTTTCTTCTCGCCGCCTTCGCTGTTTTAGTGGTGCTCGTTGGGAAGTTTGCCTGGAAACCGGTCACGAAAATTATGGCCGATCGTCAGAACAAGATCGACTCCGACCTGGATTACGCCGATAACAAGCGTCAAGAGGCGCAAAAAATGGCGGACCAGCGCGAAGCCGAGCTGAAGAGTTCAAAGGAAGACGCTGTGAACATCGTCAACTCCGCCAAGGAGAACGGTGAAAAGCAGCGGGCCACGCTCGTCGCGCAGGCCCAATGCGAGGTCGCAACTTTAAAGGCGAACGCGAATAAGGACATCGCACAGCAACGTGCCGATGCCCTGGCGGCCGCGAAAAACGACGTTGCTGACCTTTCGTTGACAATCGCTGAAAAGCTGATTGCCAAGGAACTCGATCCCAGCACACAGCAGAACTTGATTGACCAGTACATCAACGAATTAGGTGACGCCAATGGCAGTCACTGATCGTGATGCGGCGCCGCGCTACGGCAAAGCCCTGTTCGAGGCGGCTCAAGACCAACAGGCCCTGAGCGCAGTTTCCGAACAGCTGGCCCAGGTCAACGCTGTGATCAAAGCAACGCCTGAGTTAATGCCGGCATTAGCCAGCAACAACCTGACCGAAGCGGATAAAACCGATTTAATGGGTCTGCTGACAAAAGACTCTGGTGAGTTGGTCAAAAATCTGGTCCAGATCCTGATGGCAAATGGCCGCATTCTTGGCCTGCCAGCAGTGATCGAAGACTTTTCAGACCGTTTCGATGAGGCGACAAGCCACGTGGAGGCAACAGTCACCACTGCTGTGCCGCTGACCGAGGGCCAAACTCAGGCAATGAATCAAGCACTTGCCAAGCAACTGAACGCCAAAACCGTTGGGATCACCTGTGTGGTGGACCCTGCAGTGATCGGCGGCGTCAAGGTGCAGTCGAATGACCTGGTCATCGATGGCACCGTGAAGACGCGGCTGGCGAAGTTGCGGCAGCAACTGCTCACCAATTAGCGAATAGAGGTGAACCGGATGAGCACCAAGACAGAGGAAATTAGTTCTCTGATCAAAAAGCAACTTGAAAATTACAAAGATAATCTGAACGTGGACGAAGTCGGTACTGTCACCTACGTTGGTGATGGGATCGCGCGCGCCACGGGGTTAAAAAACGCCATGGCGAGCGAACTGCTCGAGTTCAGCAACGGCTCATACGGGATGGCGCAAAACCTTGAGAGTAATGATGTTGGTATCATTATTTTAGGGGATTTTGATGGCATTCGTGAAGGCGACACGGTCAAACGCACCGGTCGTATCATGGAAGTGCCAGTCGGTGAAAATATGATCGGCCGCGTGGTCAATGCCCTTGGGCAGCCCGTCGACGGCAACGGTCCAATCAAAACCGAGCACACCCGTCCCATTGAAGTTAAGGCACCTGGCGTTATGCAGCGCCAGTCGGTTACGCAGCCACTGCAAACCGGGCTTAAGGCGGTTGACGCCTTGGTCCCGATTGGCCGGGGGCAGCGTGAACTGATCATCGGCGATCGCAAGACAGGGAAGACCTCAATCGCGATCGATACGATCATCAACCAAAAAGATCAAGATATGATCTGTGTGTACGTTGCGATCGGCCAAAAAGAGTCGACTGTGCGCGCGCAGGTTGAAACCTTGAAGCAGTACGGTGCGATGGATTACACCATCGTTTTGACTGCCGGCCCGTCAGAGCCAGCACCAATGTTGTACATCGCGCCTTATGCCGGTGCGGCAATGGGCGAAGAGTTCATGTACAATGGCAAGCACGTTCTCATCGTTTATGATGACCTGTCCAAACAGGCGAACGCCTACCGTGAACTTTCCTTGCTGCTGCGGCGGGCGCCAGGTCGTGAAGCTTACCCTGGCGATATTTTCTACACCCACTCACGCCTCTTGGAGCGGGCGGCCAAGCTGTCCGACAAGCTGGGCGGCGGTTCAATGACGGCGCTGCCGGTTATTGAGACCCAGGCTGGTGACATTTCGGCCTACATCCCGACTAACGTGATTTCAATCACCGATGGTCAGATTTTCCTGCAAAGCGATATGTTCTACTCAGGGGATCGGCCAGCGATCGATGCCGGGGCGTCTGTTTCCCGGGTCGGTGGCGATGCGCAGATCAAAGCGATGAAGAAGGTTGCCGGGACGCTGCGGTTGGACCTTGCGTCCTATCGTGAGCTGGAAGCCTTCACGCAGTTTGGTTCTGACTTGGATGCCGCGACGCAGGCCAAGTTGAACCGTGGTCGCCGGACGGTTGAAGTCCTGAAGCAGCCGGTGCACAAGCCGCTGGCAGTGCAGTATCAGGTTTTGATCCTGTACGCACTGACGCACGGTTATCTGGATGCCATCGCAATCGATGATATCGCGCAGTTCCAGAAGGAGCTGTTCGACTACGCCGATTCCAATGGTGCCGAGCTGTTGAAGACCATCAAAGACACTGGCAACCTGCCAGATACTGACAAACTTGATGCACTCATCAAAGGCTTTGCCGATGGGTTCACCAGCAGCACCAAGAAATAGGGAGGTGCCGCATGGCTGAATCATTGATGGATATCAAGCGCCAGATCACCTCGACGAAAAAGACGGGTCAGATCACGCACGCCATGCAGATGGTTTCGGGGGCGAAGCTGACCCAGATTGAGCGGCGTGCCGGCGCCTATCAGATATACGCCGACCGCGTTCGCAAGATCGTGACTCACCTGGCTGCCGCTCAGCTCCTTGAGCTCGAACGGCAGCAGATGGCCGAAATCACCTCTGGTAACGTGGACAAGAAGCGGCTTCAGGTTGCTTCCTTGCTGCAGCAACGGCCAGTGAAGAAGACTGGGTACCTTGTCATCACCAGTGACCGGGGCTTAGTCGGTGGCTACAACAGCACCATCCTCAAGGCCATGATGCAGATGATCCAGCAAGACCATAAGGCCGATTCCGACTATGTGATCATGGCAGTTGGCGGCGTTGGGGCCGACTTCTTCAAGAAGCGCGGCATCAACCTCGCCTATGAGTACCGCGGGGTGTCTGATATTCCGACCTTTAACGAGGTGCGGGAAATCGTCAAGACAGCGGTGACCATGTTCGATAACAAAGTGTTTGATGAGCTGTATGTGTGCTATAACCACCATGTCAACTCACTGACTTCTGCGTTCCGAGCTGAAAAAATGCTGCCGATCTCCGACCTCGACGCGAGTGAGGTCGCGGATCACCCAATCGAGTACCTGACCGAACCGGATCCGGATGCCGTGCTTGAGGCAATTTTGCCGCAGTACGCGGAGAGTCTGATTTTCGGGGCGATCATGGACGCGAAGACAGCGGAACACGCCGCTTCCACAACGGCGATGAAGAGTGCGACAGACAATGCCAACGATTTGATCGACAAGATGTCCACGACCTATAACCGGGCGCGGCAGGCGGCGATCACGACGGAAATCACCGAAATCGTTGGCGGGGCCAACGCACTTGAGTAGTAATCAACAGGGAGGACGATTTCATTGAGTAATTCTACTGGTAAAATCGTGCAAGTGATCGGCCCTGTTGTCGATGTCGAGTTCCCACTCGACAAGGATTTACCTGAAATTAACAACGCGCTGACCGTCGACAAAGGTGATGGCAAACGGGCCTTGGTGCTCGAAGTTACCCTTGAACTCGGCGACGGTGTGTTGCGCACCATCGCGATGGACTCAACTGACGGGTTGCAGCGTGGGATGGTCGCCAAAGATACCGGCGGCTCCATCTCCGTTCCTGTTGGCAAGGATACATTGGGACGTGTGTTTAACGTTTTAGGCGATCCGATCGACGACGGTCCAGCTTTTGGACCCGATCATCGGCGCGACAGCATCCACAGAGATGCGCCTAAGTTCGAAGACCTGAGCACCAGTTCAGAGATCCTCGAAACCGGGATCAAAGTCATCGACCTGCTTGAACCCTACCTACGTGGGGGGAAAGTTGGGCTGTTCGGTGGTGCCGGGGTCGGCAAAACCGTTCTGATCCAGGAACTGATCCACAACATTGCCGAGGAACACGGCGGCATTTCAGTCTTCACCGGTGTCGGTGAACGGACCCGTGAAGGGAACGACCTGTACTTTGAAATGAAGGAGTCGGGCGTTCTGAAGAACACCGCCATGGTGTTTGGTCAGATGAACGAGCCGCCTGGTGCCCGGATGCGTGTGGCGCTGACCGGACTGACGATTGCGGAGTACTTCCGTGACGTCGAAGGTCAAGATGTGCTGCTCTTTATCGACAACATCTTCCGCTTCACGCAGGCTGGTTCTGAAGTTTCCGCGCTGCTTGGCCGGATTCCTTCTGCCGTTGGTTACCAGCCAACGCTGGCGACTGAAATGGGTCAGTTGCAGGAACGGATCACCTCGACTAAGAAGGGCTCTGTCACGTCAATTCAGGCCGTTTACGTGCCTGCCGATGACTACACTGACCCGGCGCCTGCCACGACCTTTGCCCATTTGGATGCCACCACTAACCTGGAGCGCAGCTTGACTGAGCAAGGCATTTACCCGGCCGTTGACCCGCTGGAATCTTCTTCCAGTGCCTTGACGCCGGAAATTGTTGGCGAAGAGCACTACGAAGTGGCGACCCACGTGCAGCAGATCCTGCAACGTTACCGTGAACTCCAAGACATCATTTCCATTCTTGGGATGGATGAGTTGTCCGACGACGAAAAGGTCACCGTTGCGCGTGCCCGGCGCATTCAGTTCTTCTTGTCTCAGAACTTCAGCGTGGCGGAACGGTTTACCGGGATGCCAGGGGCTTATGTCCCAGTTGAAGAGACGGTCAAGGGCTTCAAGATGATTTTGGACGGCAAGATGGATCAGTATCCAGAAGATGCGTTCCGTTCCGTTGGCAAGATCGAAGAAGTCGTTGAAAAGGCCAAGAAGATGGGTTTTGCTCCGGCAGATGACGCTTCTTCTGATGATGCTGCGCCGGCTCAAGCCGCCGCAAACTAACAGAAGGGAGCGATCACCGTGGCAGACAATGTTCTGACGGTCAATATTGTGACCCCAGACGGGTTGGTCTATGATCACCATGCCACACTGGTCGTGGTCAAAACCACGACTGGCGATATGGGCCTCATGGCCAACCACGAACCCGTGGTCGCGCCTTTGATGATTGGGGAAGTGCGCGTTCGCCGCGTTGACAACCCTGGTCACGAAGACATGATCGCCGTTAACGGTGGGTTTATGGAGATGTCGGACAATACGTGTTCGATCGTCGCCGATTCCGCCGAACGTGCTCGCGACATCGACCTGACCCGGGCCGAAGCCGCTCGCAAGCGCGCCGAACGTCGAATCGAGGAAGCCAAGGCCAAACGTGACCAAGACGAACTCCAACGTGCTCAGGTCGCCTTGCAACGCGCGATCAACCGGATCAACGTCCGTCAGGGACGCTTCGGCAAGTAAGGGGTTTAAAAGCATCGCCGCTGGCGGTGCTTTTTTGTACGGCGGACGGGGTGGCAGCCGCCACTGACAATAAACTGTTAATTTGCACTTAAGGCGCTCGCCGCTTTCAGTAAAAGCCGGTATAATTTAAATGCATGAGGAGGCCGCTATGACAGATTTAGGAATTACTGGCGCCGTAACGCTGGTTTCGCACTTTGTTTTTATCATGATCACTTTCAGGCTGCTGTTTGCGCTGCGCTTTGATAAGTTGCTCAAGGCGAACCACGTGCGCGACAGTCAGCTGCTGATGGTGTTTTTGGCAATCGCGATCGGCTACAACGTGAGTGAGTTCTTTCTGTCGTTGCTCACGGCCGCGCACAGTCTCACCTACCTTCTGTAAGCGGGGGCCTTGGCCCTGTGGTATAATCAATCGTTAGTAATCATTTGAGGAGAGAAATTCATGGCTAAAGATATTGGTATCGACCTCGGGACGGCCAACGTCCTGATCAACGTGAAAGGGAAGGGCATCGTGCTAAACGAACCTTCCGTCGTGGCGATCGATACGACCACTGGTAAGGTCCTCGCGGTTGGCACCGAGGCTTACAAGATGGTCGGCCGGACGCCGGGTAACATTAAGTCCATTCGGCCGCTCAAAGACGGGGTGATCGCCGACTTTGACATTACTGAAGCGATGCTTGAGTACTTCATCAACAAGCTTAACGTCAAGGGCTTCATGTCCAAACCGAACATTCTGATCTGCGCGCCGACCAACATTACGTCGATCGAGCAAAAGGCCATTATTGAGGCCGCTGAAAAGTCTGGCGGCGGCAAAGTTTACCTTGAGTTTGAGCCCAAGGTGGCCGCGGTTGGTGCGGGCCTCGACATCTTCCAACCGCAGGGCAACATGGTCATCGATATTGGCGGCGGCACGTCTGACGTTGCCGTGCTGTCGATGGGTGAAGTCGTCACCAGCCGCTCGCTGCGGCTCGCTGGCGACAAAATGGACGCGTCGATTGTTTCCTACGTCAAGAACAAGCACAAGCTGTTGATTGGCGAGCACACGGCCGAGCAGTTGAAGATCCAAATCGGTGCGGTTTACGAGGCTGATCCGAAGCAGACCATGGAAGTGCGCGGCCGTGATATTGCGACAGGGCTGCCACGCGAGGTCGAGGTCACCTCGGTCGAGGTCGAAGAGGCCTTGCACGACACCATGATGCAGGTGGTCGCCGCGGCCAAGGAAGTGTTGGAGAAAACACCTCCTGAGCTGTCTGCGGACATCATCGACCGCGGTGTGATGCTGACTGGTGGTGGTGCGCTGCTTAAGGGCATTAGCCAGCTGTTTGCCCATGAGTTGCGGGTGCCGGTCCTGCTGGCCGAAGAGCCGCTAGATGCCGTTGCCTTGGGTACAGGCGTCCTGCTCGACAACATTGCGCACCACAAGCAGTATTAGGAGGGTGCGCATGTCTTCCGAGTACGCCATGCGCGTGGTACGCAAGCTGCTGATCGGGTTGCTGCTAGTCATCGTGGCGCTGGTCGTTGGCGCCATGGTGGGCTATGCGATCGATGGTGGTGACCCGCTGAGGGTGTTTTTGCCTTCCACGTGGACCCATATTTTTGATTTCTTGAAATAAGGTGACTTCTTGCGCAAAATCGCGATGTGGCTGGTCAAAGGGTACCAGCGCTTCATTTCGCCATTACTCCCGGCCAGTTGCCGGTATTACCCGACCTGTTCGACTTACATGATCCAGGCCTTGGCGAAACACGGCTTGATCAAGGGTCTGATCATGGGGGTGGCGCGGATCATTCGCTGCAACCCCTTCGTTAAAGGTGGGCTGGATCCGGTGCCTGACTTTTTTACGCTGCGGCGCAATCCGGATCCGCAGAAGAATCTTGACGAAAGTGCGCAGTTTGATTTTCATCGATAAGGAGAGAACATGCCAAAAGAACAGAAAATTACCGTTAATCAGGAGGACGTGACCCGCAACGGGCACACGGTGTCTGTCCTGACGCTGGGCAAAAACGAGATCGGCTACGTGGCCCCCGAGGAAGACGGCAAGCACTTCAATGCCTTTCTGGCCGGCGACGCGAAGCCGCACCGGCAAAAAACCATGGATGCGGCGGTGGCCTTTCTCTTGTCTGAATATCATTTGCACCAAGGATAGGCCGCGCGCCACTTCGCACTTTGAAGTGGCGTTTTGACCAGTTAGGAGAGTTGTATGGCAAAAGACGTTTCGACGCGGCGCCGCAGTGAGGACCGCATCGACTACGGAATCATTTTGTCCGTGATGCTGCTGGCATTAATTGGCATGGCTGCGATCTATATGGCGGTTTCTCATGACACCAGTCCAAACGCCGGCAGCACGACGCACGCGCTATTCATGCAGGGCCTCTGGTACGTGATCGGGGGCATCGGAATCTTTGTGGTGATGCAGTTTGATGCTGAGCAGCTGTGGCGGGTGGCGCCGATTTTGTATGGCCTGGGCATTTTTCTGCTGATGGTCGTGCTCGTGGCGTATGATCGGTCGGTGTTCGTGAACACTGGGGCAAAAAGCTGGCTGGGGTTTGGCTCGTTCACCTTCCAGCCATCAGAAGTGATGAAGCCCGCCTACATTCTGATGCTGGGGCGGGTCGTGACCAACCACAACATTAAGTACACCCACAGCACCAGCAATGACTGGCACTTGATCGGCGAGATGTTCCTCTGGACGCTGCCGATCATTGTGCTGCTTAAGCTGCAGAATGACTTCGGGACGATGCTGGTCTTTCTGGCGATTTTTGCCGGGGTCGTACTGGTGTCGGGCATCACGTGGAAAATCATTGTCCCGATCGGCGCGGCGGCGGCGGCCCTGGGCAGTGCGGCCATTCTTCTGGTCACCCAGACTTGGGGGCGTGATCTGCTCGGCAAGCTAGGGTTTGCCGCGTACCAGTTCAAGCGGATCGACTCGTGGCTGAACCCGAGCGGGGCGGCGACGACGGATTCATACCAGCTGTGGCAGTCCATGAAAGCAATTGGGTCCGGCGAAATGACGGGCCGCGGGTTCAACAACCTGCACGTGACGGTGCCCGTGCGCGAATCCGACATGGCCTTTTCCACCATTGGCGAGGCGTTTGGCTTCATTGGTTGCGCAGTGGTGATCCTGCTCTACTTCCTGCTGATTTGGCAGATGTTGCGGGTCGTCTTTGACACGCAAAATGAGTTTTACGCGTACATTGCGACCGGCGTGATCATGATGATCGTCTTTCATATCTTCGAAAACATTGGGATGAACGTGGGCCTGCTGCCAATCACCGGGATCCCGCTGCCGTTCATCTCCCAAGGGGGGTCGTTCCTGCTGGCTGATATGCTGTCGGTGGGGATGATTCTGTCGATGCGGTACCACCACCAGTCCTACATGTTCAGCCAGGAAGGCGAGGAGTTCAACCAGCAGTAAGCTGACCAACCGGTGGCTTGCAGGTCATTGCCATCTCAATCTCATCTTTTTTTAACTTTAAGGGTTGACTTGGTTCGGCAAACTCGGTAGACTTGAGATAATTTAATTGAGCAAACGAACGATGTGAGAGAGAAATTGTTGCGGACTGCACAGAAAACCCGGTAAAGATGAGAGCGGGGTAGCAGCGACGATCGAGAATGGCTCACGGATCGGTGAGGCTGAGCTTCGGCAAGGCGTCAATGGCTGGCATCCATTATCTTGCACGCGGGTGATTGCCCGTTAGTGAGGCCGACGCGGTTGCGTTGGCGAATTAGAATGGTACCGCGGGATGACCGCTTCTAACTTAGGTTAGGAGCGGTTTTTGTTTGTTCAAGGAAAAAATTGGAGGGAATAGTTATGAAGTGGTTTAAGAAATTGGCTTTGACGGCAGCGTTGGCGTTGCCAGTCTTGGCGTTAGCGGCCTGTGGGAACAGCAGTAGCAGCGCGAGCACCGGCTCGGCCAGCAAGCCGGTCAAGGTCGGCATTATGAGTACCGATGTCGACATCTGGAAGGATATTCAAAAGCGCCTGAAGAAGGAAGACGTCAACATCAAGCTGGTTCAGTTCACCGATTACAACACCCCCAATAAGGCGCTGGAAGACGGTGACATCCAGCTGAACTCATTCCAGCACTACGAATTCTTGGGGACCTGGAACGAGAAGCACAACAACCACATTGTCTCCGTTGGGGATACTTATATCGGCCCAATGCGTGCCTACTCAAACAAAATCAAGTCCCTGAAGGACCTGAAGAAAGGCGACAGCGTCTCTCTGCCAAACGATGCGTCTAATGAAGGCCGGGCCCTAGATCTGCTAGCTGCCAATGGCATTATCAAGGTGAAGAACGTGGCCACCCCAACGATCCGTGACATCACGGCAAACAAGTTGAACCTCAAGTTCACCGAACTGGACGCGGCCCAAACCGCACGTTCTCTGAACGATGTGGACGCGGCGGTCGTCAACAACGACATTGCGGCGGCGGCGAACCTGAAGCCTAAGAACGCGATCGCAGTTGAAAAGATCGGCAAGAAGTCGCATCCTTGGATTAACATCATTGCCGCTAAGTCCAAGGCGGACAAAGACAACAAGACTTACAAGAAGATTGTGAAGGCTTACCAGAGCAAGCAAACCGAGAAACTGCTCAAGAAGGTTTACAAGGGTGCGGTCCTGCCGGCCTGGACGGGTAAGTACTAGAGGTTAAGAAAGAAAGGCGGTTGGTCATGGCAGAACCGGTGATCGAATTAAAACAGGTCGATGTGAACTTCAGTGAGAAGAACAAAAGTGTGCATGCGGTCGATCACGTTGACTTGACGGTTGAGCGCGGTGACATTTACGGGATCGTCGGTTATTCCGGCGCTGGTAAATCCACGCTGGTGCGGACTATCAACTTGCTGCAGCGCCCCACCAGCGGTCAGGTCACGGTCCTGGGCCAGGACATGCTCAGCCTCAGCGCTGCGGACCTGCGCGGCGAGCGGCGGCGGATCGGGATGATCTTTCAGCACTTTAACCTGATGAATTCGCTCACGATCGCAGGCAATGTCGCTTTTCCGTTGAAAGGCACTTATGTCAAGGATAAGGATAAGAACGGCAACGAGATCTCACGTAAAATCACCAAGCAGGAAATCAACAAAAAGGTTTCTGATCTGCTTGAACTGGTTGGGTTGAACGAGCGGGCCGCAGCTTACCCGACGGAATTGTCCGGCGGTCAAAAGCAGCGGGTCGGGATCGCGCGGGCGCTGGCTTCGGATCCCGAGATTCTCATTTCCGATGAAGCGACTTCTGCGCTGGATCCTAAAACCACCAGTTCGATCCTTGAACTGCTGGCCAGCTTGAACAAGCGGCTGGGCTTGACCATTGTCCTGATCACCCACGAAATGGAGGCCGTTAAACAGGTCTGCAACAAGGTGGCGGTCATGGACGACGGTCGCATCATCGAGCGCGGCGACCTGCTTCACATTTTTGCCGCCCCACAGCAGCAGCTGACCAAGGACTTCATCGACACGACGATTCAAATCGATGAGGCCATCGAAGCGGTACGGGATCAGCCGGCGGTCCGCAACTTGAAGGCGCCGGATCAGCTGGTGCGCCTGACTTATGTCGGGGCGTCCACCGATCAGCCGCTGGTCGCGACGCTGTTCAAGGAGTACAACGTCACGGCGAACATTTTGTTTGGCGACATTCAGATCCTGCAAGGCACGCCGTTTGGCAATTTGCTGGTCGTGCTGTCCGGAACCGCGGATGATTTAAACCGGGCGTTTGAGTATCTGAAGCAAAGCGACGTGACCGTTCAGCACCTGTCTGCGACCGCTGAGAAAGGAGCGACGAAAGCATGAATTTAATTGAAAAATTCTTCCCCAACGTTGTTCCGATTTGGAGTGGGGACGGCGGGGTCACCGAAGCCATCGGGCAAACGCTGTACATGACCTGGTGGACGACCGTGATCGCGTTTACCTTGGGTATCATCATCGGGATCGTCTTGGTGCTGACTGATGCACACGGGTTGACGGAGAACCATCCGGTGTACTGGGTCGTTGATAAGCTGGTCAACATCTTCCGAGCGATTCCCTTCATCATTTTGCTGGCCGTTCTGAATCCGGTGACGCGTGCCATTGTTGGCACTGGCATTGGGCCGCGTGCGGCCCTGGTGCCGTTGGTCCTTGGGACCACCCCGTTTTTTGCGCGGCAGGTGCAAAATGCGCTGCTCACCGTTGACCCAGGGGTGATCGAGGCGGCCGAGGCCATGGGCCTGTCGCCGCTGCAAATCGTTTTTCGCGTTTACTTGCGTGAAGGGCTCGGCGAGCTGGTTCGCGTTGGCGTTCTGACCATCATCTCGATCATCGGGTTGACCGCGATGGCCGGTGCGGTTGGCGGCGGCGGCCTGGGGAACCTGGCGATTGCCGTGGGGTACCAGCGCTTTGAAAACGATGTGATCTGGGTCGCGATGATCTTCATCCTGATCCTAGTGTTCATCGTTCAGTTTGTCGGTGACTGGCTGGCGCGGCGGCTGCAACACTAAACACTGACTCGAACAATTGGCCGGCGGCTCTTCATGAGGCGCCGGCTTTGTTGACCCTCGCCGGCGGTTGGCAATCCAGTTTGAAGTCGGCAGGGCCCAATTAGGTTGCATGAAAGCGGTTTGCGAGGGGCCGGCTCCTGCCGTACAATGGGAGTAGACAAAGTCCAGGAGGCGCTATCTTGAGCACACTAGAAATCAAAGATCTGCACGTTAAGGTAAAGGCTGAACCCGAGCATCCCGAAATTCTGAAGGGGGTCGATTTGACCATTCATGCCGGGGAGATCCACGCGCTGATGGGGCCTAACGGCAACGGCAAGTCCACCCTGGCCGAAACCATCATGGGCAATCCGCGGTACGTGGTCAGCCAAGGGGACATTTTGATCGACGGGCAAAGCATTGTCGGCATGGCAGTCGATGAGCGCGCCCGCCTCGGCCTGTTTCTGGGCATGCAGTACCCAGCGGAAATCAACGGGGTCACCAACGCGGAATTCATTCGCGCGGCGATCAACGCGCGGCGGCCGGACGATGATCAGATCCCAATCATGGATTTTCTCCAACAGCTCGATGACACCATGGCCCAGCTGAAAATGCCCGAGGACATGGCCGACCGCTACCTGAACCAAGGCTTTTCAGGCGGTGAAAAAAAGCGCAATGAGATCCTGCAGCTGATGATGATCCACCCCCACTGGGCGCTGCTGGACGAAATTGACTCCGGCCTCGACATTGACGCCTTGCGCATTGTTGCCGACGGCGTGAATTCGATGCGGGGGGCCGACTTCTCCTCGCTGATCATCACCCATTACGAGCGGTTGCTGGATTACATCACCCCTGACGTGGTGCACGTCATGAAGGACGGCCGCATCATCGAATCCGGTGGGCCGGAGCTGGCGCACACCTTGGAAAAGACCGGTTATGAGCACCTCAAGGCGGGTGACGGGAATGATTAAACGGCTGCCTTTGGCCAACACGCCGAAAATCCCGCTTGCGCGCTACATGAAGGCGGCAAAGGACAGTACCCCGGTTGCTGGCATGACCGTGAACGCGCCAAGCGCGATCACGGTTTCGCACCCGACAGACGCCAACGCCTTTCCACGCCGCATTTCGCTGGACGAGTGGCTGACGGAAGCACCTCAGCAGATCACCGAAGTCACGGTACCGGCCGGTTATGCCAGTGATGAGCCGTTTCGTCTCACCGGCCCGACTGACGGCGGCGGCCTGCTGCTCATTCATGTCGGTGCGCGGGCTCACGTGGCGTTTCAGGAGCGCTGGGCCAGCACCGGCACCTCGCTTGGCGTTGGCGTGCTGGTGGATATTGGTGAAGACGCGCAGGTCGACTGGCTCACATACGATGGCTTTCAGGCAGAGATGGTGCTGGCGTCGCGAACCGCAGAGCTGGCCGACCGTGCCACGCTGAATTGGACCTTGGCCGGGTTTGCTCAGAACTCAGGCGCCACGTTGATAAATGTCAACTTGCGCGGCACCGGCGCTTCGGCCACGGTCAACGTCGGCGTCCTGGCCAGTGGCCGGCAGCACGTCGGCTACACCACTGCCATGACGAATTACGGCCGCAAGACCCGTGGGCACATCAATCAGCGCGGCGTCATCGTCGGCAAGGCCCACCTGATCTTTAACGGGATCGGCCACATTATCAAAGGCGCGCGCGGCAGTGACAATCAGCAGGAAAATCGGGTGCTGATGCTTGGCAAGGATTCCCGCGGCGATGCGGATCCGATTTTGCTGATCGATGAAAACGACGTAACGGCTGGGCACGCGGCGTCTGTGACCCGGGTCGACAAGGCGCAGATGTACTACCTGATGAGTCGCGGCCTGCCAGAGGCGCTGGCGCAGCGGTTAGTGATCCGGGGCTTTCTTGAGGCCGGTCTGCTGGAAATTACGGACAAGGATCTGAAGGCAGATCTGTTTAAGCAGATCGATGAAACTTTGGTGAACACAGATGAATGATGAGTTTCCCTTTTTTAAGCGGCATCCAGCGTTGACTTATCTGGACAGTGCCGCCACTTCGCAAAAACCGCAGTCGGTGATCGACGCAGTCGTGGCGTACTACACGGAAGACAATGCGAATGTGCACCGCGGGCTATACAAACTTGCCTACAACACCACGGAGACCTATGAGGCGGTGCGCGCGCAGGCGGCGCGCTTCATCAACGCGCTGGCGGCTTCGCAAATCGTGTTCACCCGCAGCACGACCGACGGGTTGAACCTGGTGGCTTCAGGCTTTGGGCCCTTGGTCGTGCACGCCGGCGATGAGATTCTGGTGTCTGGCGCCGAGCATCACAGCAACTTCATTCCCTGGCAGCAGCTGGCCAAGCGCACCGGTGCCAAGTTTGTGGTTGCCCCAGTGACACAAGCCGGCAACACGGATCCGGCCGCCATCGGCAAACTCCTGACGCCTCGCACCAAGATCCTGGCCCTTGCGCAGGTGACCAACGTGGCCGGCGGCTCAGTTGACATTCGCCCGCTGGCGGACGAAGTGCATGCCAATGGCGGGTATATGGTCGTCGACGGCGCGCAGGCCGTGGCCCACATGAAGGTGGACGTGCAGGCGCTCGGTGCGGATTTTTACGCCTTCTCCGGCCACAAAATGTATGGGCCGACCGGCATCGGTGTGCTGTACGGCCGCTCTGAACTGCTCGCGCAAATGCCACCGGTGCAGTTTGGCGGCGAGATGATCGATGAGGTGCAGGACCAGTCAGCGACTTGGGCAGAAGTACCGCTCAAGTTTGAGGCAGGTACGCCGAACATTGCCGGGGTGTTCGGCCTGAAAGCTGCGCTGGATTATGTTTCAAGTCTGGACATGGCGGCGGTCGCCGACCATGACCACGCCCTGGTGACACAGCTGCGCACCGGGCTGGCCAAGATTCCTGGAATAACGCTGTACGGCGATGACCAAAGCATCGGGATTGTCTCGTTTAACCTGGCCGGGGTCCATCCGCACGACTTGGCCACCGTGCTCGACGAAGCCGATATCGCGGTCCGGGCGGGGCATCACTGCGCGCAGCCGCTGATGGCCCGGCTGGGGGTCCCGGCGACCGTGCGGGCCAGCTTTGGGGTGTATAATACCCCGCAAGACGTCGCCAAACTGATTGCCGGCGTCGATGAGGCAAGGAGGTTTTTCCATGAGTCTGACTAAGCTGGATCAGTTGTATCGTCAGGTGATCTTGGACGAGGCGAACCACCCGCGGCACCACGGCGTGCTGGCCAGTCCAACCAGCCAGGTGACGCTGCGCAATCCGAGCTGTGGGGATGTGCTGAAACTCCAGCTGCAGCTCAAGGATGGCAAGGTCGCAGACGCGGCGTTTTCCGGTTCCGGCTGCACGATTTCGCAGGCCTCCGGCAGTCTGATGACCGATCAGATCATCGGCAAAACGCCTGGCGAGGTTGAAACCATGGTTGAGACTTTTTCCGACTTGGTGATCAGCGGCAGCGTGCCAGACGAAAAAGTGCTGGGGCCGGCTGCGATCCTCAAGGGAGTCCACCAGTTCCCGGCGCGCATCAAGTGTGCCACGCTGGCGTGGAAGGCGGCCGCTCAGGCATTAACGGAAGGTGAACAACATGACTGAAACCAAGAACACCAAAAATAACGAAGCAGTGGCCTCGCAAGTCGATTTTCTCGATGACGAGAATCCTGGCGACTTCAAGGATGACGTCAAGCTGGTGTATTCGACCGGCCGCGGATTGACTGAGCAAAAGGTCCGGGAGATCTCTGCTGAAAAAGGTGAGCCGCAGTGGATGCTCGATTATCGGTTGGCCGCTTACAAGACCTATCAGAAACTGCCTTTTCCTAATTATGGTCCAGACCTGTCAGATCTGGAGCTGGATAAAATGCTGTACTTTCAAAAGGCGACCGATAAAACCTACCGCGATTGGGCCGACGTGCCAGATGACATCAAGCGCACCTTTGATCGCTTAGGGGTGCCGCAGGCCGAGCGCAAGTACCTGGCTGGGGCCTCAGCGCAGTACGAATCGGAAGTGGTGTATCACAACATTAAAAAAGAGTTCGACAAGCTGGGGATCATTTTCATGGACATGGACTCGGCGCTGAAGCAGTACCCTGACCTCGTCCACCAGTACTTCGGGACCCTCGTTCATCCGAGCGACAATAAATTTGCGGCCCTTAACGGCGCGGTCTGGTCCGGCGGCTCGTTCATCTACGTGCCCAAGGGCGTTCAAACTGATGTGCCGATCCAGGCGTACTTCCGGATCAACGCGGAGAATTCCGGGCAGTTCGAGCGGACACTGATCATTGTGGAACCCGGTGCGCACATCAACTACGTGGAAGGCTGCACCGCCCCGAACTACTCCAGCGACTCGCTGCACGCGGCAGTGGTCGAGGTGTTCGTCAAGGACGATGCCTACTGCCGTTACACGACCATTCAGAACTGGTCCAAAAACGTCTTTTCCCTTGAGACCAAACGGGCGCAGGCGATGAAAAATGCGACCATGGAGTGGGTCGACGGCAACCTTGGCAGTAAGACGACGATGAAGTACCCGTCTGTTTATCTGGATGGGGAAGGCGCGCGCGGGACCATGCTGTCCATCGCCGTCGCTGGTGCCGGGGTTGATCAGGATAACGGGGCACGAATGATCCACAATGCGCCGAATACGTCCTCAAACATCGTGTCCAAGTCCATTGCCAAGGACGGCGGGGCGGTCGATTACCGCGGCACCGTGCGCTTCACCAAAAAGGCGGACAACTCATTTTGCCACGTGGAGTGCGACACGATCTTGATGGATGAAAAGTCGACCTCAGACACGATCCCGTATACGGAGATCAAAAATTCCAATGTGGCGATGGAGCACGAGGCCAAGGTTTCCAAGGTTTCCGAGGAGCAGCTTTACTATTTGGAAAGCCGCGGGATTCCTGAAGCCAAGGCCACCGAAATGATCATCATGGGGTTTGTGGAGCCGTTTACCAAGGAACTGCCGATGGAGTACGCGGTGGAACTGAACCGGTTGATTTCCATGGAAATGGACGGCTCGGTCGGGTAAGTTTTCCTGGTTTGATTGAGCAAGAAAAGGCTGACTGCGGTCGGCTTTTTTTCTTGGCTGGGCTTTGTCATTAGCTGCGTAGAGGTTTCGCAAGCAAGTGGCAATGGTATAATGACCGCAGGAGGCGGCGACATGAGCGAAGACTTAAATGACTTCATTAAAGCCAAGGCGCTGGGTCTTTCGACCATCAAGCCGGACGAAAAACGGGCTTTTTTGGGTAACTTTCGGGAGCGAGTGGCCATGGCGGTCACAATCCGGCAGCTGCACGATGAACGCATCGCGAGCCTGCTCGATGAGGTGTTAACGCGCTACCCGCAGTACCGGGTGTACATCAATGGCCGCATGTCTCAGGAGCTGGTTGCCTATTACATGAAGCAGGCACTGGCCCATGACATTCCGTTCACCATCATGGCGCAGCCTGGCACGCGGGTCAAAAAGGCCCCCAGTGCCGATGATTTTGGCTGGGTCTTGGCTGATCCCAAAAACAAGATCGAGCGACCGATTTTACTTTAAGGAGGGCGATTCGTGGATTCTCAAGTTGACAGCACCATCAAAAACATTAGAAGTTTGCGCCGACAGCTGCACCAAGGCAAGGTGTTCCGCGGCCTGCCCAATGATCTTCACGAGCTGATTAAAAACGTCTCCGTCGATGCGGCCACTGCGGTCGCGCTGCCTGAAGATGACACTGAAGCCTTGGCCAAAATTGCGGCCATTGAGCTGCGCCTGAAAGCCGAAAAGAAAATGCAGGTGACCGACAGTGATCTGCGATACTTGATTGCGCACCTAGCGTCAACGAATCCCGAGGTCCGCGATAAGGGTGTGTTCTTTTTGCTGTCAGATTTGTTTCAGGCCGATGCGTTTACGGAAAAGCAGGTGACGTGGCTGTTCACCACGCTGCAGCGCAAGGACATCTTGTTTGCGCATATCACCGAACCGCAAAACGATGCGGTCTTTCTTCGCAGCTTTGCGGTGATGCTGCTTTCCGGCCTGGTGTACGCTGACTTGAACCGGTATCATCTGCTGACCCCACGACAGTTCGAAAATCTATTGGTCAACCTGTGCGCGTACATCGTCTTGGAGCGTGATGGACGCGGTTATGTGGCAGGCAAAGGCTGGGCCCATGCGTACACGCACATCGGCAATCTGGCGGACGAACTCAGTCAGGTGCCAAGTCTGATGCGCGGGGACAAGCTGCTGCTCATGGCGGCGGTGCTTGAGGGCTGGCAACGCAGCGAGGACTCGCTGGTGTTCGGCGAGGATCAGCGGGTGTCAGCGTACTTGGTCAACATTGCCACAAAAAATCAGTTTTATGCGGACGCCTTGGTCATGTGCCTCACCGCCTGGCAGACGCGGCTGCGCAACCTGAAACCGCAAGAAAACCTGGGCTTTTGGACGCGCTGGTACAATCGGTCGCGCTTGCTTGAGGCGTTGCTAATGCGGGCTGATTTACCCAAGGTTGTCGTCGACTATTTGCAAAAAATCATTGACGCCTATTGATAAATTTAATGATAATAAGTTGCCTCTCATCAAAATATTTTGCGCGATAACAGCGGCCTGACAGCATCTCTGTCAGACCGCTGTTTTTATTTTAAAACCGCAGTTTAGAATATCTTCACTGTCTTATCATCATTACAATCGTTACATTAATAACGTTAAGCAGTCACAAATAGTTATAAGTAGTCAAAAACGATAATTTATAGTATAATGTGGGCATTGCAGAGGAGCGGCACGGGTTGCTCACTGGAAAGACAAAGGAGTGGAAGCATGAGTAAGTTGCAGCCGGCATTACGGATCAAAGGGGAAAACGTCCGGCGCTTTCGCAAACTGCGGGGATTGAGTCAGGCCGAGCTCGCTTCGGGCATTTGCACGCAGGCGACGATCAGCCTGATCGAAAAGCGCAACAAGGTCCCCAGCATGAATATCCTGGTCAGGTTAGTCAATCGGTTGGGCATCACGCTTGAGGATATTGTGGTGGAGAACCAGGACCGGATCCAACAGGCCCTCAGCGCGGTCGACCAGAAGGTGCGCCGCGGGGAGTACCGGGACGCAGCAGGTCTGCTCAAGAAAGTTAATGCCAGGCGGCTCACCCGCGAGCAGGATCTACGAAACTACAATTATTTCTCCGGGATGAGCGAGCTGTTTGTCACGCAAGATCTGGATGAGGCTATCTATTATTTCGGCCGCGTGCTCAACGGGGCGAGCGCGGCGGCCGCCGATGTGGCGGGGATCATGGCGACGCTCGGGTTGGCCCTGGCCTACGCAGAGAAAGGCACGACGGAGCGGGCACGGGTCTATGTCGAGCAGGCGATCAGTCTCTTCAACGCTCAGCCGCTGAACGAGCAGCGGTACCTTGATGTTGAACTCACCATTTACTGGCACATCAGCCGGATTTACTTTGAGTTAGGCGATGACGCGGCGACGTTGCAGCATGTTCAAAGTGACATTGCGATCGGGGTGCGCAACGAGAGCTTATTTCTGCTCCCTGAGTTGTACGCCTTGCAGGCACGCACTCAGGCGCGGCTGGAGGACGAGCAAGCGGCCCAGTCGCGAGCCATTGCACTGGCGCTGGCACGGGTCACTGACCGCACCTCACTGATCGCCGACTTGGTGCAGGGCGAGACTGCTGCTTCAGCCTAGGAATTTTGATTGGACAAAAAAAGCGCCCAGCGGACGAGTGGCCGTTGGGCGTGACGCGTTATGCCTTAGTTGGTTTATCCTTTGGCTTCTTAGTTGAAGACAGCGCCGGCTGATTGTTCAGATCAGTCCGCACGACCAAGACATCGCACTTGGCGTTTCTGGTGACATATTCAGTCACACTGCCGATCAGGAGCCGTTCAACAGCGTTCAGACCGGTCGCACCAATCATGATCAAATCAATATTTTTCTGTTTTGGAATGTCGCGGGCAATAATCGTCTTCGGCGCCCCGTACTCGATGGAGTAGGAGACCTTATCGAGCCCCGCCTTGTGGGCCTGCTCGATGTAGCCTTCCATGGTTTCCTTCGCGGTATCCGCAACTTGCTGAACCATGGCCGAGTCAAAACTCGAGACGTTGTTGAAGGCTCTGGTATCCACGATATGGATCAGGAACAATTCGCCACCATTGCGTTTGGTCACGGCGACGGCTTTTTGAAAAGCCAGCTCCGATTCATAGGAGCCATCGATCGCCACTAGAACGTGCTTGTATTGTTGTAACATGCCCATCACCTCTAAGTTCATTGTAGCTGAATGCCGGGGCAATGTGAAACGATTTCACACGAACACGCCCGCACTTAATCTTTCAGGTAGGTTGGCACGCGCAGGCCTAGAATTCCGGCAGCCAGTGCGCTGACGATCAAGGCCAGTGCCTCAAGCCAGCCTGTTAGCAGGATTCCTGCGGCCAAGGCCAACAAGCCGGCGATGATGAAGACCACGGCAAAGCGGCCAAGTTCACGCTGCGTGGCTTCAGACAGTTTTTCGATTCCAAGGAACCCTTGGTGCTGGTGCGTGGTGATATAAAACGCCAGGGTAAATAAAACGACAGCGAAGATGATGAAAACGACTCTAAACATGACCTACTCCTTCTGGTTGTTGATGCTACTATCCTAGCATATCTCATGCCGCACCGCTCGGGCCGTTTTACGAGGCCTTCGACGTAGAGCCCAAAAAAAAGACCGACATTTGCGTCGGCCAAAGTCCGAAGACTTTTGTGAAAGGCTAAATGGTGCCGTCGAGTACCCGAATTGTTGAAACCCGCGATTAGGCAAGTGGGCCCGGACGACAAATGCGTTAGCCATTCAGTGAGAGAACAGCACGGCACCTGCCACTTCTGGTTCCAAGGTATTGAGACTGTTCGGTCAACTAATAGATGGGGACCGCGAACACCTTAGGTACTTCCATGCTTTTACTCTATCACTGCCAGTTAAAACATGCAAGAATCTGCCCCCACTAAAAGCGCTGCAAAATGTGTCGTGGCGCGCTTGTGAGCGCTTGCTAGGATGGCTTTTGACTACGCTGCAGTGCTCGCAGGCGGGCGAGCTGCTGGCTGAGGGCTTGCTCATACTTGCCGGTCGTCTTTGGCTGGTAGTAATGGGTATTCTTCAGCTTAGCAGGCATGTAATTCTGCTTGACCCAGCCGCCTGGATAATTGTGCGGCAACTTGTAGCCGACGCCGTGGCCCAACGCCTTCGCGCCCTTGTAATGGGCGTCGCGGAGGTCGTCGGGAATGGCACCTGCCTTGCCCGCGTTCACATCGGCGATGGCCGCGTCGATGGCGCTGATCGCGGAGTTGGACTTGGGGGCGAGGCAAAGGTCGATCACCGCGTTGGCTAAGGGAATGCGTCCTTCCGGCAGGCCCAGCCGTTCGGCGGACTGAATCGCCGTGAGCGTCCGACTGGCGGTTTGCGGATTAGCCAGACCGACATCCTCGTAGGCAATGACCAACAGGCGGCGCAAAATGCTGGGCAGATCGCCGATGACGATGAGCCGCGCCAGGTAGTGCAACGCGGCGTCCACGTCCGAGCCGCGAATCGATTTTTGAAACGCGGAAATCAGGTCGTAGTGCGCATCACCGTCGGCGTCCCCGTCCAGGGCGCGCTGCTGCAAGGACTGGTGCATGACCTCAGCCGTCAGGTGAATCTGACCAGCGGTTTCGGGCGTGGACAGCGTGGCGAGTTCCAGGGCGTTCAGCGCCGAGCGGAGGTCGCCGTTGGTCGCCGTGGTCAGGTAGTCGCGGGCTTGGTCATCAAGCACCACTGGGTATTTGCCCAACCCACGGTCTTGATCAGTCAGCGCGCGATCGATGGCAGTGCTGATGTCTGCCGGCGTCAGTGGGTGGACCTGAAAGATTTGGGTGCGGCTGCGAATGGCCGGTTGAATACTCATGTAAGGATTCTCGGTTGTTGCCCCAATCATGACGATTCGGCCAGACTCAAGCATCGGCAGCAGAAAGTCCTGCTTGGTTTTATCGAGGCGGTGGATCTCGTCCAGCAGCAGGATCACCGTGCCACTCATTTTGGCTTCCTCGGCTACGATCTGCAGATCCTTCTTGGTGTCAGTTGCGGCGTTTAGCATGCGAAAGGCGTACTTAGTGGCGCCAGCGATGGCGCTGGCGATGCTGGTCTTGCCGGTGCCAGGGGGGCCGTACAAAATCATGGAACTGAGACGTTTAGCCACGACCATGCGCCGGATGATCTGGCCTTCGCCAACGAGGTGCTGCTGGCCGACAACCTCATCCAAATTGCGTGGCCGCATGCGATAAGCGAGCGGCTGCTGCATAACCATCCTTCTTTCTTCTAGTTCAGTCTAGCAGGCTCTTGGGGTCATGCCAAACGGCGAGCAAAAAAAGCACCGTCTTAACGGTGCTGACTGGTGTCGTGCTGGGAATCGTCGTGCTCTGACGCATCTGATTGTTGTGCTTTTGGCGCATCATCGGTTGGGGCGGCTTGCTGCTTGCGCCTTTGGAGGATTTGGCGCCGCTGGTCAAACCAAGCGGCCATTTCGGCCTTTTGCTCAGGCGTGGCGGTTTCGAAGCGCTCATGAATGCGGTGGCGGCGCTGTGCGTCCAGACTCTGATCGAGCCATGCGGCCCAGGCGCCGGTCGAAAGCGGCGGCGCATTTTTTCCGCTTGGCGCTTTTGCCGTGGTTTGCGACTGGCGCGGTTGGGAAGCTGAGGCGGTGGCGCCGGTGGTTTTCTGATCGGACTGGTCGTGCCAGATCCGTCTTGCGGTTTTGCGCCAGTCCCCATAGTCAGACGCAGGGAGTTCGGCCAAATCTTTTTGTTCGTCCGCCGTGAGGGCATCCGCATCGTACATTTGCTGACGTGCATCGGCATTAAGCAGAAAACTGAGGACCGGGTAGGCTAGGTAAAAAGCCAGCGTGATGTGCGGGAAGAAGTACGCCGAGACGATGGCCGCGATGGACAGGCCATCAAGCCAGTGATTCGCGTTGCCATAGATTTTTTGATAGACCTGCTGCATGTCGGCCTTGGTCGTGTACTGCAGGTGAATGATCGACTTGGCCAGGCCGCGAAACACCAAGTTGATGATGGCCTGCATCACCCCGTAAAGCATGACAGTGATCGAGGTCGTATTTTCGGCCATCATGTCCGTGAACAGAGGCATCAGGGATAAGACACCGAGAAAGGCCACTTCCCAGATCAGGATGCGGTAAGTCATTGTGTCGATCTCGGCGAAGGCCGTGCTGTGCTGATACCACATGTTGAAGACGAACACGAAGGTGATGAGATAAATGCCAATGTGTTTGCCCATGGTCAGATAATGGGGCCAGCTGTCTTGCAAAATCGGCGTGATGTCCAACACCATGATGGTAATGACGACCGCCATGATACCATCAGAAAAAGCATCGAGCCGGTTCTTCAGTTTTTCCATAATGGGCCTCCTTGCATTGCTGACCGTATTTTACGGTTTAACACAAGGTCTTGCAACCACGTCGGTGCCATTTCTGATGGCGAAAAAAACACCGACTGAGGCTGTCAGTCGGTTCAAAAAAGACGAGTGGCAGTGCCGGCGCTAATGCCAGTGAAGTGGGGAAAAATTGAACAGGAACGGGTTAGTTGAAGAGTCGGCCGAAAAAGCCCCGCTTTTTGTCGGTCTTTTGGGCTGGCGAGGTCACGTCTGAGGGTGTCGATAAATCGATGTCTTTGATGTTGATTGCCTGACTGGCCACCAGCAGGATGCCTGCAGCGGCCGAGGCCAGGCTGGCGGTACCATCATTAACCAGCGTGAATTGCACGTTTTTAGCGCTTGCCGCCTGCATGTAAGGGGCCGTGAGTTCGGGGTCCAGCTTGCCGTTGATCAGCAACTTGAACCCCGGTTGATCAGCGTACTTCGCCAGGGCGTTCTTAACTGCTGTTAGTGCACTTGGCTCTTCAACATCCTGATTCAACACCCGAATTGCCACGCGCTCGCGCAGAGAGCCCAAAAAGTGCCGACGTTCATCTGGATTGGTCTGCGGCGGGCCAAAAATGCTACTATTAAGGTGTTGTTGCAGATCATCGTCAGCCATGGTCAATTCCTCCTTGGTGGCGCTTGCAGCGCACGTATATTAAGTATAGCAGAAGGGGGCGTGTCATGTTCACCGATCAGGATTTTACCGTATTTGATGAGCCTACTTTGACGGGCCGGCTGGGGTTGATCCGCCGCGTCATCGACCCCAAGTTTGAGACGGCCGGCCTGCAGTTGGCGGCTTTGCTGGAAGACGAAGGGCTGCCGCCTTTGAGCCTGCACATCGCGAAGCACCAGCGGCGGCACAAGAACCCGCCGCCGGATACTTGGCTCGCGTTATCAGCCAATCAGCGTGGCTATAAGATGACGCCACACCTGGAATTGGGTCTGTGGGACGACCGGGTATTTCTCTGGCTTGCGCTGTTACAGGAGGCCAAAAAGGCGCACATTCGCGTGCCGTTTGACTCATTGCGGCCGCAAATGGTGCTACTGCCGACAGACATGGAGCTGGCCGAGGATCACACCAAAAAGGAAGTTCTGCCGCTGACCTTACCAAATTATGATCGTGTCAGCAGGCGGTACGATAACACCATCGCCGGTGAGTTCTTGGTGGGCAAGACCTACCTTCGCTCAGATCCGATTTTTGGTGAACCGGATGAGCTCTGGGCAGACATCCAAGAGCGCGTCGTGCGGCTGGCGCCGGTGTTCAAGACCCTGCTTGCGGCCAATCCCGGTTGAATCAAGCCTTTTGAAGCAATAAAAATCGTCTCCCGATGGGCTACCTGCATTTTTGCAAGTGACCGATTGGAAGACGATTTTTGCGTTTTGCTGGCATGCGTTATGATGTCTGCACATCGGTCCCCTTGCCGCGGTAGGTTGTCAGCCAGTGCGCTGATGAATCGGCGCTGTTATCGTAAGGGCAAAGTAGGCGGATATCCGCCACCAGTTGCTCAGCCTCACGGCGCGTTTGGGGCGTGTCCTGCTGATAACACTTCGCCAGCGTTTGCAGCTCGCTGACTTCGGCATTGGGCCACCATGAGATCAGCCACGGTTCATGCTTGAAGGCCGCGGTCAGCTTAGGGATCACGCTGGTGACGTGAAAATACACCGCGCCGTACATGAAATTGGTGCAGTTGTCGTAGAGCTGCGCGGCCACATTGGTTTGCGGCTTGAGGTGCGGGAGAATGACGGTGATGAGGTCATCGTAGTAGGTTTGGTCGATGCGGTTGATGTTCAGATTGAGGAGCTCGGTGTCCTGGGTGCTGAGGGCGCTCAGTGAGCGAAAATAATCCACGATGGCGCTTTGCTCATCGTGAGAGGGGCTGGCATATAACGCGTCACTATCCGGGAGAAAACCTGGGGCGGCCCAGTGGAGGACGGTGATCAGTCCGCCTTCATACATCACGCGCAAGCCTTTGGGCAGGTTTGGCGTGGTGTGGTGAAATTCTTTGAGCACCCTCTCGAAATCTTCGCGTGTGCGATGGGTTTCCTTAATATTTGAGGCCATATCGAATATTTTGAGCCGGTAGCGGCGGAAGGTGCTTGTTTCGTCAGTGGCAGTCTGCATCTGACTGGTGGGGATGATCATGCGCTGCATCAAGACAATCGTACTGCGAAAGCCGAGTTGTGTTTTGCCGTGCTCAAAACGCGACTGGGCCGAAGCTGACCAGTCGCCGAGGACATCGCTGACGGTCAATCCGCGTTGCTTGCGCAGGCGGCCCAAAGTCGGGCCGAACATCAGCTTCGCGTCCGGCGCGATGGCGAGCTTTGGATCGTGGTGATCCTTCAAGACCTGATTGTGCCAGCAGGGTTTGGTCCGCGCCTCTTGCGCCGCGCGGGCAAGGAAAGCAGCCAACTGGTCTGCGCCAAGGCGCCTAAGGGCAGTCAATAGCGACGTCAGATCCTTATGCTTCGCAATGGCCACGACAGCCAAAAATTGCGGCATCACGTTGTTAAAGTGCAGTTGCAGTCCCGGAATTTTACTGATTGCGGCCATATCGGTGGCAATCTGTGCTGCCAATGGGGTGTCATCATGCAGCAGTGCGGTGAGTCCTAACCGCCATAAGGCCTCCCGCCGATAGCCCAAGGTTTGCCCAGTCAAGGCTGTCAGCCGCTGCCAGCACAAACTGGTCAGTTCGTGGCTGGCGTAAGGCAGGACACTGGTGATCAGGTAGTATTCAAAATTACCCCATTTTTCGGGATACGCGAGCATATCTGCGAGTTGCTGTTCCAAAGTGAGCGGCAGCCGGCAGTCCTCAGTCACTGACCGTTGAAGATAAGGCAGCGTCTGCCGAATCAGGGCGGCCAATGGTTTAGCGCAGATATCCTGTTGCAGGTAGGCAGTGATTTTGGCGGCGAGAGCTGGCCGTTGACCGTTGACGAGTTCTGCTAGTCCAAAGGGAAAGCCCTTTTTATCCGTGGCCAGCATTTCGCCCAAGTCATTGGCGCCCATGCCAAGATTGAACATCAATCGCCCAGCGATTTTCAGGCTGATGTCGCTTTGGTCGTGTTCGAATCGTGAAATAGTGGCGGTGTTCAAACCGCTTGCCGCCTGTGCCATTGAGATATGCCGTTGCGTGCGAAAAGCATGAAACATTTGACCCAGACTTTGCGCCATCCCGATTTCCCCCGTCCCTCTCGAATCCGTAATTGCTAATAGCATAGCACGATAAGGCGAAAAAAGTGGGCCTAAATTCTGCTGTGTCGGCATTGAAACCGGTTTTGCTCAAGCGGCGCGGCCAGTTTTTATTTGGCAGGATGCCCGTTCATTCAGATAGAGCGGTGGCGTGGTCATGGGGAGTATCCGTAAAATTGGTGGCATAGTACAATAGAGATAAGCGTTTCTAGGGGTGGTGAAAATAGTGAGACAAATCTATTTTCTGTGCACTGGTAACTCCTGTCGCAGTCAAATGGCGGAAGGGTTTGCCAAGCAAATGCTGGGTCCGGCCTGGCGGGTGGCCAGTGCCGGCCTGCGTCAAGATGGCCTGAACCCGCTTGCGGTCAAAGTGATGGCCGAGCGAGGCATTGATATTAGCAAGCAATACTCGAAGCTGATCGACTTGCAGTATTTGCGGTCCTCTGACCTGGTGATCACGCTGTGCGGGGATGCGCGGGATCACTGCCCGGTGGTGCCGGCAACAGTGCGGCGGCAGCACTGGCCGCTGCCTGATCCCGCAGCGGCGACGGGGACTGCCGAAGAGATCCTGCTCGCATTTCGGAAGGTGCGAGACGAAATCGCGCAGCGGATGACGGCTTTGGCAGAAACAGCGGGTTAGACCGCATCAGGGTTAACTCAAAAAGCGGCGGCTCGCCATTTAATCGTGAGTCGCCGTTTTGTTTAGCTGCTAACAAAAAAACCACCATCGCTGGTGGAAAAGTTTGGGGGAACTTTTTAGGAGTGTTTCCATTCCGCTGGCAGTTGTTCGTATCTCTGCCTTTGGACAACTTCAGATTATCACATCTTATAAGCTTTGATAACAAAAAAATTCAAATTTAGCCAAAAAATTTTTTTCTCACCAATTTTTTCTTCGCGAACCGGCGTGTTCTTAGCTTGTACGTTGTCTTTGGTATGCTTAAAAAGCCTATTTTCGTCCGTTGGAACATTCTTCGCTGAGAATGGTCCGCGTTTTCAAGCACAACGTCAAATATCGCAATCTGATGTCCACTGACACGGTTTGATCGCCTCAAAATAACTAATTTGCGGTGTGATCAGGCCACCGGGGCAAGAAAAAATGTCATAAACGCCCGCTATCGATGATTTTTCGCATTGCGGTTTGAACGTTCATCAGCGTCATGTGCGGGTCCTGTTTGAAGGCAGGCACGAGCTTGGCGGCCGTTAGCGTGTCAGTTTTCAGCAGCAGTTTGCCCGTGATGTCCAACACGGTCAGGCCTGAGTCAGTCAGTTGGGCCGTGAGGTAGCCGCCTTCGATCCCTTCATCGAGTAGTTCTTGCATCCAGTTTTGCAGGCCTCCTTGAATCACCTGCTCCTCTGTCAGCGGTTGCCCATTCTGCCGGCTTTGGTCGACCAGTGCGGTGACCTGGGCCATGGTTTCTGGAATTTCGTGCATGAGTGCCATCTCCTTTGTCTTTTCACCGGCATTGTACGCTTGCTGACCGGATAAAGGAACCAAAACGGCCCTAAAAAACCAGCCGCTTGTGCGACTGGCAGGTAAACGATTAGCTGACTTTGGGCTGGGCGACAAAGGCTTGAGCGGTGCGCACCGCTGCGGCCCGCTTGACGAGGAGGGTGAAGGGCCGCAGCTGGGCCGCGTCTTGCTGCCACAGGTTTTCCGGGTGCCACTGCACGGCGAGGATCTGCTGATCGCGGGTATCGGCGACCGCCTCGATGACGCCGTCCGGCGCAGTGGCGATGATCTGCAGGCCTGGGGCGACCTTTTTGATGGCTTCGTGATGGCGCGAGTTGACGTAGGCATGCTCGCCCACCAGCTTGGCCAGCTGCGAGCCGGCCTTAACCGTTACGTGGTGGGTCGGGTACTGCCCCGGGGCAGCCTGGACGTGGCGAATCGTGGCATCAGGATCTTGACTGGCCAGATCCTGGTACAAGGTCCCACCCAGCGTCACGTTGAGGATCTGCAGCCCGCGGCAAATCGCAAAGATGGGTTTGCCAGCTGCAACCGTTGCCTTGATCAGCGCCTGCTCAAAGCGGTCCTTTGGATAGGTGACACTGCCGATGTTTCGGCCGGGTTCCTCGCCGTACAGGGTCGGGTCAACGTCGGGACCACCTGGCAGCAGCAGACCGTCAAAGGTTGTCACAGCCGCTTCCGCCAGCTCTGCCGATAGTGTGACGTCATCGGGAAAAGGCAAGATGATCGGCGCACCGCCGGCCTTGATGATTGCCGTTTTGATGTCGCGTGGGGCAAAGTCCGCGTGGTTGAGATTCAGTTCAGCAGACGGCGTGTCTAAGGCATCGCCGGTCATGGCAATAATGGGACGCATGGGATCAATCCTTTCAGAAAATCATTGTCACCTACTTTAGGACTTTTTTCCCAGCAGTCAAGTAAAACTTGGTAAACTATCGACGCGAAAAAGCCGCCCGGCATTTGCTGGGCGGCAGAGTTGTCAGGCGCTTATTCAGCATGGAAGAAGTCGTCGTTCTCAAACATCAGCTTCACGAAATCATGGGCGTACTCTGCGCGGTTCCAGTCCCGTTGCCACTCGCAGGCCAACTGGGCGTTCGAGATCAGTTCGGCGCCGGCCTGTTCAACGCGGCGCAGCGCGGTTTCGTGGGCCAGCGTGGAGGTGCCACCAATCGCATCCACTACCGGGAAAACGTGGTAGCCTTCGCGCAGCGCGTCAAGCGTTGGAAACGCCATGCAAGCCTCGGTCCACAGGGCGCACATGATCAGATTTTGGCGACCGGTGGCGTGGACGGCTTTGTTGAAGTCCTGGTCCTCCCAGGCGTTGATGTTGGTGCGGTCAAACGTGGGCTGATCCGGCATCAGGTCGCGCAAGGCCTTTAACGTGTCGGCGTTGCGCCCGGTCGCGACATTCACGGTACTGAGGACAATGGGGACGTGATAGGCTTTCGCTAACTTAATGGTAAATGAAACATTTTTAATGAGTTGCGGGTGGCTGATCGACTGGATCGAGGAGACCTGGGTTGGTTGGTAGTCGATTACCAGCAGGACGGAATTTTCTGGGGTCAGCAGCGGATCTTCTTCTGGGTTGCGACGCGGATAACTGGTCATGGCGCTTACCTCCTAATTGTTGGATACGCTTGCATTGTAGCCTGCGGCGCGGATAATGACTAGTAAAGCGACTCGGCAGGCGAGACGCATCAAGGAGGGTGTCATGGCTCACTTCTTTCAATCCCTATTCAAGGGGATCGCCAACTTTTTCACGCTGCTGGCAGGAACTCTCAACCGGCCATTTTTGCCGCCGGATTCAGCACGTAAACGGGTGCCGCGTCAAGATGAGGACGATTGGCGCCACCGGTGAGTCTGGGTGGCGGCATTTGAGACGCACTCAAGGAGATGACAAAGAATGACGAAAATTACAGATCAACTGGCTTTGGAGTTTGGCCTCGCGCCGGCGGATTTTGCGCAGCCGTACAACCGGTTCATCACGGCGCCGCCAGTCAGTGGGGCGCGGTATTGGGCCCGCGACGCCGGCGACCTCGTCGTGTATCAGGATCATCTCTACGTCCGCACGACCAACCCACTGGTGACTGACGGCATCGCGCTGGATTTCAACACGACGCCAGGCGAGTGGTTCTTCGCGTGGCCGCACCTGCGCGAACTGGAGCGGCTGCTGCACCGCTACGGCTGGCAGATCACCAACCACGCGCCGTTTTTTCTGCCGGCCGGACCAGTCCAGCCGCCAAGCGACTCGCACCTGATGCTCATCGAGCGAGCCGACATTCCGCTGTTCAAAAAGGATAAGCGGATCCACGAGGCTTTTGCCTACGATGACGTTGATCCCGACATGCTTGGGGTTGGCTATTTTGACGATGGCCAACTCAAGGTGGTAGCCGGGGCCAACCAAAATGGGCGCTACACCTGGGAAATTGGCGTCGAGGTGCTGGATCCGGCTTTCGCGCGCCAGGGACTGGCTGTCAAGGTGGTGCAGGCGCTGACCGCCGAGATTCAACGGCGCGCGCCCGAGATGTTGGTGGTTTACGGCACACAATTTTCGCACATGCGGTCGATGAACGTTGCGATTCGCGCGGGCTTCAAAGTCGGTTGGACGGAGCTGACGTTTGCGCCGATCCGCAGCCATCATTGAGCAGTTAAGTCGACCAGCCGCATGGCGTGAATTTTTCGTTTTGAAGAAGGATAAAGATGAGAATCGGAATTATTGGGGCCACCGGCCATGTTGGGCAAGAAATGGTGAAAGCGGCATTGGCTAAAGACCACGAGGTCACGGCAATCGTCCGTAACCGAGCCAAAGTAGAAAAACTGTTCGGCAGCAAAGTCACGGTGCTGGCCAAGGACGCCTTGACGCTGGACCGGGTGGATCTTGATGGCCTGGATGCGGTGGTCGATGCGTTTGCGTCACCGAATGCGTTCCAGCACCTGGATCTGGCCACTCGACTGATCAGCATGTTCCGAGAGACGGAACGGCCGTATCTCTTGTTCGTCCTGGGGGCTAGTTCCTTACGCCTGGCTTCAGGCGAGCTGATGCTGACACAGGTGGAAAAGCAGGCCGCAGGGGCCCCGTGGGTCGCGACGCCAGAGCAGCAGGTTCACGAGTACCAGTACCTGCAGTGGATCAAGGACGTGGCGTGGACGGCAATTTCGCCGCAGGCCACCCTCACGGACGGTCCGCTCGGCGATTACCGGCTGGGTACCGATCAGGTGATGACGGCGCCAAGCGGGAAGTCCGAAGTATCCGCGGCAAATCTCGCGGCGGCAGCCATCGCCGAACTCGAAGCCAAAACCCATATGCGGCAGCGGTTTACGGTGGTGAACGCGTAGACCACGCAAAAAGCGCTGACTCAATCTGGCAATGACCGCCGGTTAGAGTCAGCGCTTTTTGCGGCTAGTGCGTGGTTGCGCTTTTCGCTTAAAAGGCAAAAAATGCCACCTCGTTTTGTGCAGACGAGGCGGCACGTGCTTGACGCTAGGCCAAAATTTGGTCGATGGCCTGTTCTTCTTCTTCGCTGAAGTTCAGGTTGTTCAGGGCCTTGACGTTGTCATCCAACTGGCTGACCCTGCTGGCGCCGATGATGACACTGGCGACGGCCGGCTGCCGCAGATCCCAGGCCAGGGCCATTTCGGCGAGGCTCTGGCCGCGTTTTTCCGCGATGGAATTCAGCGCCTTGATCTGGTCAAGCTTGCTTTCCACATCGGCCACGTGCAAGAACTTGCTGTCCTTGCGGGCGGCGCGGGAATCTTCCGGGATCCCGTGCAGGTACCGGCCAGTCAGCATTCCTTGTGCCAGTGGGCTGAAGACAACGGCGCCCGTGTGATCCTTGAGCAAGGTCGGGAACAGGTCTTTCTCTGGATCGCGCCCGAACATGTTGTAGCGGTCCTGGTGGATGATGTAAGGCGTCTTTAAATCCTTGAAAATCGCGGCAATTTTTTCTGTGTTCTCGGCGTTATAATTCGAGATGCCGACGTATAAAGCTTTACCACTTTTGACCAGTTGATCAAGGGCCAGCGCCGTTTCCTCCAGCGGGGTGTCCGGATCAAACCGGTGGGAGTAGAAGATGTCAAAGTAGTCCAGGCCGGTGCGCCGCAGACTCTGGTCGCAGCTGGCGATAATGCTCTTGCGCGAGCCCCATTCCCCGTATGGGCCGGGCCACATGTAGTAGCCGGCCTTGGAGGTGATGACCAGCTCGTCACGGTAAGGCTGAAAGTCTGCTTTGAAAATCCGGCCAAAGTTGCTTTCGGCACTGCCGGCTTCCGGACCGTAATTGTTGGCAATATCAAAGCAAGTGATGCCTAGGTCAAAGGCGTGCCGCAGCAAGTGGCGCTGATTTTCCAGCGGATCGACACTGCCAAAGTTGTGCCACAGGCCTAGTGATAGTGCAGACAGCTTCAAGCCGCTGTTGCCCACGCGGCGGTACTGCATATTATCATAGCGAGTCTTTGATGCCAAATAATTTTCCATGAGCATACTCCTTTAGTGATTTTGAGATAGCGCTTTCGCGTTTACCTTCTCAGACTATCACTTATCGGAACATGGGGGCAAAATTTTTCTCCGGTGCAAGTGGGAATTTGCCGAAAAGGGTTTTCTAGCGAAGCTGGTCGCGCTGAGTCGGTGTCTGGCCCCAGAGAAATGCCGCAACGGCGTGATTGACCACCGGGTTATTGATATGCAGCAGGCTGTGCTGGGCGTGCGAGCCAACCACTGCCTTTTCCGCATACGGGCCGTGATACTCGCGCAACACATACCGGAGGCTGCGCGCCGAGGCGACTGTGACCACGGTGTCTGATGCGGAGCCGTCGTTGACGTCACCGTAAATGTTCAACACCGAACCGGCCTGAAAGGTGCGGCGATGGTTTAATAGCCGTTGATATTCCGGCCGAATTTGGCTGGGCTTGCCCAAGGCATTAAGCGTGACTTCGTGAGGGCGATCGTCCCAGTGCATGATGCCATTGTATGGGCCGGCAATCGCCACTAGGTGGTCAATGGTGACCGGCGACTTGGTCATGCCACAGGCGATCGCGGCATAGGCACCCATCGAATGGCCCACCAGATTCACAGAGGTGACCCCATAATCTCTGTGCAATGTCCGCATGACCTGGCGGAGCCACTGCGTGTATTTGGCTTCCCCGGCTATGTTGTTTTCGAATATCACGTTGATGAGGGGGTTGCGCTGATCGTTCAACCGGCCGTGAGTTGTGACTTGGCCATCACGCGACACCGTGATCGTCATCACTTGGCGGCCGGCCCCTTGAGCCTCCAAATGGTCGATCATATTGCCCAGGGACTGGGCGGTGCCCCGGTAGCCGTGCACAAATAAGGTCGGCGTTGGGCTGACCTTAAACTGATTATTTAGTTGGGTGCCGCCGCATAAAGCAAGCAGCGAAATCAGGCAGACAGCAAGAAGACGTTTAATCGGTCGCATATTTTTCATCTGTACTCCAATGCACCGTGACATATTGCCATAATCTTAGCATGCAATATGGCAATAAGACACCGGCAACCACCCATAAGACCAAATGCGGTGGGATGAATTTTTCCAGGCTGTAGCCGACTGCCTTATGCAGATACATGATCGGTACGGTGGCGCGCCCTAGTGCGACCAACCCGCGGCTCAGTGATATGTGACTGAGTGCTTGCGCTAAGACAAAGATGCCGAGTGCTAAGGCCGGCGGCACAAGTAGCGCGAGCAGTGGATCCGTCAGATGATGGGACTTCATGAACAGGAGGAAATTTAGCTGCCCGCTGGCCTGCAGCACGTACAGCAGAACAAACAGGCCCAAGGCTGCAAGCCCCAGCCAGTGCCAGTGGATCAGTGGCCTTGCGTAATGGAAGAACCACCAACCGATAAACATGTAAGGCATTGCCAGCAGGACTAAATCCAGGTTGCCAGGAAGGGGAAAGCCAAATATTGCCGTCGCATTGGGGTAGCTGGTCCCCAGGCCAAATAGCGCGAGCATGATTCCCGCCTGGATGGCCACCGAGCTCACGTAACCTTTGATCAGTGAGAACAAAACTAAGCTGGCCAGATAAACCGTCATGAACCAAAAAGCCGAAAGGTAACCATTGAGCAAGGTGCCACCGTAAAGTAGCCGTGCCACATAGCGCAGCGAGAAGGTGACGGTGTGCCGCTCGACAAAGAAGCTGACCGTGATCAGGGCGAATCCATAGGCGAAGTATTGCTTGAGTTGCGGCCAAATTTTAGTTTTCAAGTAGTGCGGCAGCGCCCGTCGCGTTAATGGTTTGACGAAAAAGCCGCCGATCATAAAGAATAACGGCATGTGCCACCAGTAAATACTTTGGTAAAAAGTCGTCCCTTTGGGCGCAAAATGGCCAATGACGACGGCGATAATGCCGAGACCCTTCGCAATGTCGATCCATGCCAGTCGTTTATTCACCAGATCCTCACTTTTCTTGCGGTAAACCGCGTTTAAATTTTTTCCGCGTGGTCCGTGTTTCCTCTCCACTATCGCAAAAAGGTGCGACCAGTTTATGACCAGCTGTGGCCAGTTGTGAAGATTTCTTGAGGCAAAGCGGAAAAGTTTTTGTCGGCCTCGGAATTGCGACGCAGGCGGGCAAAATGAGCAAAGCGCTGAGTCCCCTTCGTGGTATCGTGAGGATAGATAATAACGAGAAAAGGGGAAACACAATGGGCTATATCGAGGACTTGCGGCGCATCATCGGGCATCGCCGCGTGATCCTGAACGGCTGCTGCGCGGTGCTCGTCAATGAACAGGGTGCGCTGCTGATGCAGCAGCGCAACGAGCCGGCACGCCGGTGGGGACTGCCCGGGGGACTGATGGAGTTAGGTGAATCGACCCGAGAGACAGTCGTCCGCGAGGTGGCCGAAGAAAGTGGGCTGCGTCTTGATCCGGCTCAGTTGACCCTTCTCAATGTGTATTCCGGTGAGGGCACGAGTGTTGCGGAAAACGGCGATCAGTTCGACATTGTGAACACGGCTTATTACGCGGAGCACGTTAACGATGGCGAGTCACTTCAGTACCGCTGGGTACCTTTTTCACAGCTGCCGGAAAATGTTCCGCAAACGCACCGGCACGCGATTACGGACTACTTGGCCTTAAGGCATGCAAACAGTTGAACCGTGGGTGGGGGGTGACCAAACTACCAGCCGCCACGCAAAAAGCAGCGCCTCACATCAGGATTTCGATGCGAGACGCTGCCTGGTTTTTTCGATCACGAAGGGTGAGGCGTGGTGACGTGCATGTCGGCATGCATGTGATCAGTCAGGAAATGCCACAGCGCCGGCGTGATGCCAAGCTCGTCCAGATCGGCGACTGACATGGTGTAGCGAATGGCCTGCTCGTCGCCACTTGCCACCTTTTGCACCCAATGTGGTTCGCGTAGCATTTCGCGCCCGATCGCCACGAAGTCGATGCCTGCCGCCATGACCTTTTCGGCATCAGCAGGGGTCTCGACGCTGCCCACGGCGATCAGCGGCAGACGGCCTGCAACCTGCTTGCGAATTTTGGTGATCACGGGCTCGGTGTCGGCATGATCGTTCAGCGAGGTCTGAAAGGCGTGGCCTTGAGAAATGTGCAGGTAATCGAGCGGCTGTTCTGCCAGCGTATCGATGAATTTAAGCGTGTCCGCGAGGCGGATGCCCGGGGTCTCGATTTCCTCCGGCGAAATGCGATAGCCAATTATAAATGGCTTGTCTGTGGTCGCCGCAACGACCTCGTGAACGCGTTTGATGATGGCCAAGGCGAAGCGCTCCCGATTGGTCAGACTGCCGCCCCACTGATCGGTGCGGCGGTTGCTGTGTGGGGAGAAGAATTGCTGGATGAGGTAGGTGTTGGCGCCGTGAAGCTCAACGCCGTCAAAGCCGGCCTGAATCGCACGGCGGGTGGCCTGCCCGAAGTCTTTGATCAGCACCTCGATTTCAGTTTCGGTCAACGCGCGTGGGGTTTCCGCGCCAGGGCGGAGTGCCGCGACCGCGCTTGCCGAAACTGGCTGCTCGCCGCGCAGGATTTTGCTGTTGGTCATCCGACCGGCGTGAAAAATCTGCAAGATGGCTTTTGTCCCGTTGAGCTTCATGGCACTAGCCATTTTGGCCAAACCGGGGAGAAACCTATCTTCGGCTACCGAGAGCTCCCCTTCGAAGCCTTTGCCGCTGGCCGCCACGTTGGCGACCGGGGAGATGAACATCCCAACACCACCACTGTGAAGCGAAAAGTAGCGCAGCTCGTCGGTAGTGACAGACCCTTCCTCAAACGCCGAGGTCTCGGTCATCGGCGGGATCACAACGCGATTTTTGACGGTGATGCCGTTTTTGAATGTGTATGGCTGCAGAAATTGATAGTTGGTCATGATTCGAGTTTCCTTCTTTCCGGGCACTGTGATTTGGTTTGAAACCAAATCAAGTTAAGTATAGCGCTAAGCTGATGCGGCGCCGGTTTTTGACTGGCTGACGCAAGGAAAATCAAGGGCCAAACCAAACTAAATGATAAGCCCGCAATCAGCCATTGGTGCTGGAATTGCGGGCTTTTGATTAGCATCCAGAACTGCATCGTGCCGTGAAAAAGGAAGGGACCAGTGGTCTAGCCGCGGAAAATGGCTTTTTGGTACTTCTCGAACCAGCCGCTAGCCAGACTTCGCTCAGCGGCAAAAACCAGCCGGCGACTCGGGTCCGCCTTGACTGACCAATTCGCTTTGGCGAAGCGCTCGCGGACCGCGTTGGCACCAGCCGTGCTTTTGGTCACGATAATGTACATCTTGGTGCCGTGGTCATTGGTAAATGACACTGCGCTAACAATATCGGCACCATATTGGCGCTTCAAGTCCGTCATCGCGGACCCGCTGATTTCCTGCTTGTTGGCAACGGGCAACCCACGATTTTCGACGTCTCGCAGGTGGCTGACTCCGGACCGATACGTGCACTCGCTCTGCGCAGGGCTTTGACTGCTTGGCTGGCCGATGCCACAGGCGGTTAGCAACGTCAGCGGAATCAGTGCAAGAAGGATTGCTTTGGAAAAGTTTGCGTTCATTTTTCTCACTCCTGTTCGGTGACTCCCATCAACGCAAAAAGTGGGGACTGGGCGCATCAGGCGCGAGTCTTATCTTCCTTTTAACACCCCAAAAAGGACAATATAACCGGCAAAATCGCCGATCCGCTTGCGGTCGGTGACCGGGGTGCCAAGTTGCGACAGCCACTCGGCGTCGTAATGGGTTGCGGTGTAGCGATTCAGAATTTTCAGGCTTGATATGAAGGCATTGTGGCGTCTGGTGCGCCCTGCATCGACTGCCGCACGCTCCTGCGTGTTTTGGTCGTTCCATCTCACGCGGATCGGGACATAATCCAAGGCGGCGTCGATTATATCCTGCCACAGTTCCTTAAAATCCCCGTCGTTCTGCGCTTGTTCGTAGGGAATCTGGTTATAAATTGCCAGCGCCTGGTCCAGTGACAGGGCGTCTGGCCGCTTTAAGTAGTTGTCCAAGTTAAACATTCTAACCCCTCCTAATGATTTCATCATACCCGTTTGCCCCAGGGGATGGCTTGCTTTTGCGGCAATTATTTTGGCCATCGCAGCGACACTGAGCAGGTGATACACGGCTTCGGGACGATCTAGTTTACCTTCGCCTGTTGGGGATGAAAACTTGGAACGGTTTTGTATAATACAAGCAGTGCGTTAACTCTAATTAGTTTACGAAAAGAGGCCAAGACCATGCAACTCATCATCGCGCCGGCAAAGAAGATGCAAGTGGATCATGACAGTTTTGCCCCGACGACCTGGCCGCAATACTTGGCTGAGGCCCAGGTGCTGCTGAACGCGTTGCGCCGGTTGTCCTATGATGAGGTAAAAGCGGTTTGGCGGTGCAGCGAGCAGCTTGCCAAGCCGAACTACGCGTGGCTGCATCACATGGCTCTGCAAAAAGAAGTCAGCCCGGCGGTGATGAGCTATGTCGGCATTCAGTACCAAAGCATGGCGCCTGGGCTGTTAACTGAAGCTGGGCTGACCTATCTGAGCGCTCACCTGCGGATCCTCTCCGGTTTTTACGGGGTGCTGCGGCCGTTTGACGCGGTCGTGCCATACCGCCTCGAGCTCGGCAGTCGCCTCCCGGTTGGTCGGGCCAAGAACCTTTACGACTTCTGGGGTGATCGCCTTTATCGCGCATTAGACTGGACCGGGCCGGTTGTGAACCTAGCGTCTAACGAATACGCCAAGGCAGTCACCCCGTATCTGCAGCCGACTGATCGGTTTGTGACCGTGGTTTTCGGCACGCTCAAGGACGGGAAAATCAAAACGCGGGCCACGTATGCCAAACAGGCCCGAGGCGCGATGGTGCGCTTTGCTGCCGAACATCAACTCACCACGCCGGCAGGGCTGAAGGCCTTTGACGACCCGCGTTACCGGTATGCAGCCACTTATTCCACACGCGACCGGCTCGTCTTTTTGAGCACTGAAAAGACGCGTCGCAAAGGCGGGTGAGCTGACTGGCAGGGTTAGGGCACTTCAGCCGGCTGTACGAGTCCTTTTGGGGTGCACAATGAATTACTGCGCCTGCGGATCGTTCTTCGTCTGATTGGATGGCGCGGTCGGTGACTTTTTGGTTTTACGGTGCGGCAGCTGGTTGCCCACGGCTTTAGGAATGCCCGTCACCAGGTGGGCGACAGTCTGGGCGCGCGCCTGCCGCAGCGCGTGCCTGCTTGCCTTCACCATCTTTTTTTCCGCGTGACGCGAGGCCAATAGTTGCCGGCTGGCCTCGATGGTGTCCTCGTCAGCGTATTCGGCGCGCACAAAACTGTTTGGCGCGACCTTGGCGTTGGCCTTGGGCGTCGTGTCAAGAACCACATTGGCGCGCCGGCCCGCGTACTTTTCCGCCGGGGTGACTTGGATCAGTGAGTACTGCAGGTGGTAAAAGTGCATGACGCGCTCGGCCTCCGCCAGCGGCAGATCGATTAACCCAGGCATTTTAAAATCTTTCTTGTGTTTATCCAGGTGCGCATCGATCACCTTGGCGCCTTCATCCACGACGCTCGGGGCGACTTTGCCGATCGCGTCCGCCACCGCGCCGGCACCGGTCAGCAGTTTATCGGCAACATTGAAGGTTTTGCCGGCCAGCTTTTTGAGCCCACCGGTGGTGCTGCGTTTCGAATTGGCCAATGACGTTTCCCCCTTTGTAGAAAGCCGTTACTGACTTAAATATACCAGGTTCACGTGAACGGCGGCCACTGCGTTAGCCATTACTTTTGGGCGATTGTTTGGAATGGGCACTGACCATCCGCTTGACCAGTTTGCCCAGCCCGTAGTCGTTGACAATTTTGCCCTGGTGGTGGTGCCCGTCTGTCACAATTTTGACGACAATCGCCGCGCCTTCTTCAACTGTGTGGATGAACGGATTCGTCATGTGGTGGTTAAGGTCTGTCGAGACGCCGCCGGGCATGATGCCAAAGATGTCGACGGGGATGTGCTGGCGCTTAAAGCTCTGGCCGAACATTTCGATCATTTTGTCGAGCGCTGATTTGCTGGTGACATAACTGAACGGGTGCCAGAAGCCGCTCGGATTAACGGGAATGGTCATGTTCGCGATGCGGCCGTGATTCTTGCGCAGAATCGGGGTGAAGGCCTTGATCATCTCAAACGACCCGATGACGTTGACGGTCAGCGTCTCCCTGAGGTCATCGGTCTTGACCGTCAGCGGTTCCGCGGCCATGTCGCCGGCGATCCCCGCGTTGTTGATCAGCAAGTTGAGATCGGGATGGCGTTCGGCCACGTCAGCCGCCGCGGCGTGCACCGTGTTCAAGTCATCGAGGTCAATCTTGAGCCACTCGGCTTGGATGCCCTGCTTTTCCAATTCATGGACTGCGGCCAGTCCGCGCTGCTCGTTGCGTGCCCCCAGCAGAATGGACCACCCTTGCGCACCAAGCTGTTTGGCGACTTCAAACCCGATGCCCTTATTGGCCCCGGTGATTAAAACTTTATTTGTCATGCAAGTGACCTCCAGTCTGTACTTCGCTTTCCATTGTAGCATTTACACCGGTCGGCCTGATGGTGTTGGCCAATCACCTGCATTGCCTATTGGCGAGTCCACTTGTATGATAAGTGGACAGCAGATACAGTTTCGAACCAGGATCAGCACACAGAAATTGTGAGGGGAAAGCATTGATTGACAGCCAAACCGTTCAAATCGTAGAAAAAGAATTAACTGGGATCTCGCAGCACCAGGTCAGCGCAGTCTTAAACCTGATGCAGGATGGCAACACCGTCCCGTTTATTGCGCGCTACCGCAAGGAAATGACCGGCAGTCTGGATGAGGTGCAGATTCAGTCAATCGAGGAAGCCTACAACCGGGCCACGGCGCTTCAGGACCGGAAGACTGCCGTGCTTAAGAGCATCGACGAGTTGGGCAAACTGAGCCCTAAATTGAGTCAACAGATCCACGCCGCCACTAAGTTGCAAACGGTTGAGGACTTGTACCTGCCGTATAAGCAGAAGCGGCAGACCAAAGCGAGCATTGCCAAGAAGCAAGGCCTGGAACCATTTGCCAACTGGCTCATGAAATTCCCGACTGCGCCGCTGGACGAGCAGGCCCGACGCTACGTGAACCCCGCCAAGCAGGTAAAAAATCCGCAAGCAGTGCTGGACGGGGCTCACGAGATCTTGGCCGAGCGCTTCAGCGAAAAGGCGGACATTCGCAATTGGCTGCGCGACTTCACCCAGCGCACTGGGGTTGTGACTTCAACGGTTAAGGCCAAGGGCAAGGACTTGGACGAAAAAGGCGTCTATCAGCAGTACTACGATTTTTCCGAAAAGGTCAAACACATGACGGCGACGCGAACGCTTGCGCTCAATCGCGGGGAAAAGGAAAAAGTCTTGACGGTGAAGGTCACAGTTGATCAGGACGCCGTGCTGCTTTTCTTGCACGACCGGCTGATTGGCAGTCGCCTGCGGACGCCGGCGACTGCGTTCATTGAAGACGCGTATGCAGACAGTTACAAACGCTTCATCGGGCCGGCAATTGAACGGGAGGTGCGCGGCGAGTTGACCGACACCGCAGCGACCAAATCGGTCAAGGTGTTCGGTCAGAATCTCTACAACCTGCTGATGCAGGCGCCCGTCAAGGGAAAAGTGGTGCTGGGCTTCGACCCTGCCTACCGCACCGGCTGCAAGCTGGCGGTGGTCGACGAAAACGGCAAGCTTCTGGCGACTGCGGTGATTTATCCCCACAAGCCTGCTCCGGCGGCCAAGCGCCAGGCGGCGGGTCCCGAGTTTCAGGCCCTGCTGGAAAAATACCAGGTGACCATGATCGCAATTGGCAACGGGACTGCCAGCCGTGAATCCGAGCAGTTCGTTGCGCAGACGCTCAAACACCTGCACCGCGAGATTTTTTATGTGATCGTGAATGAGGCCGGGGCATCGGTGTACTCTGCCAGTCAAACCGCGCGGGATGAGTTTCCTCAGCTGCCGGTGGAAAAGCGCAGCGCCATCAGCATCGCGCGCCGCCTGCAGGATCCGTTGGCCGAGCTGGTCAAAATTGACCCGGAGGCGATCGGCGTGGGTCAGTACCAGCACGATCTGCCGGCCAAGGCGATGGCCAGTGAAGTTGATGCGGTCGTCGAGCGCGCGGTCAATCAGGTCGGTGTGAACCTCAACACGGCCAGCGCGCCGCTGCTTGCCCGCATCTCGGGGCTGTCCAGCACAATTGCGCAGAACATTGTCGCTTACCGCGATGAAAACGGTCGCTACACCAGCCGCCCGCAGCTGAAAAAAGTGCCGCGGCTGGGTCCGAAAGCCTATGAACAGGCCGTGGGCTTCCTGCGCATTATTGACGGCAAACAGCCGCTGGACAACACCGACATTCACCCGGAAAGCTATCCGGTGGCCAAAAAAATTCTGGCGGCCGCAGGGGTGACCACCGCTGAACTGGGCGAGCCTGCTGCTGCCGCTAAACTTCGGCAGTTGGATCTGGCGCCTTTTATCACTGAGTCTGTGGGTGAGGCCACCCTCAAGGACATCGCCACCAGCTTGCAGAGCCCGGGACGTGATTTGCGCGACAGCATGCCGGCCCCTTTGCTGCGGCGGGACGTTTTGACAATGGCAGACTTGCAGCCTGGGATGAAGCTGCAAGGGACGGTCCGCAACGTCGTCGACTTTGGCGCGTTTGTGGATATCGGCGTCAAATACGATGGGCTGGTTCACTTGTCGCGAATGGGGCCGAAGTTTGTCCGCGACCCCAACACGGTCGTGGCAGTGGGTGACATCGTCGACGTGTGGATCGTTTCGGTGGATGAGCAGCGTGAACGCATTGCGTTGAGCATGGTAGCGCCGAGAGAATGAACTGGAACAGGCCGAGCGAACGGCCTGTTTTTTTTCAATGCTTTTGCTTGTATTTAGTAAGTGAATGGATTATATTGCTCTTGTTCGAATGAATCGAAGGAGGCAAGCAAAATGAAAAACATTGGGTTTCTAAGTTTTGGCTTCTGGCAAAAGAACAATTCGCTGGTGACCACGGCGCAGCAGAGCTACGACGAGTCGGTTCAGCTGGCGGTCGAGGCCGAGAAAATCGGGATCGACGGGGCGTGGTTTCGTGTCCACCACTTTGCCGACCAAATTGGCACGCCGTACCCACTGATGGCGGCCATTGCCGCGAAGACCTCGAAAATCGAGATCGGGACCGGCCTGGTCGACATGCGCTACGAGAATCCCTTCATGATGGCAGAAAACGTCATGGCCACCGACGTGCTGTCGAAGAATCGGGTGCAGCTTGGTGTGGGTCGGGGGTCGCCGGAGCAGGTTCAAGACGGCTGGCAATACTTCGGCTATGATTACACCGAAGAAGAGATCAAGAACATTGCGCGCGCCCGGGCACTGAAGTTCCTCGACTTGCTGAAAGGCGAGCGGTTTGCCGAACCCAACGCCCAGCCGATGTTCCCCCAGGAGCCGGGCCTTCGCCGGCTTGAGCCTTTTTCGCCGACGCTGCAACACCGCATCTGGTGGGGTGCCGGAAGCCAAGCCACCGCAATCTGGGCCGCTGAGCACGGGATGAACCTGATGTCGTCGACACTGGTGAATTACGAATCTAACGAGCCGTTCCACGTCCAGCAGGCCAAGCAGCTGCGTGCCTTCAAAGACGCTTGGAAGAAGGCGGGCCATGACTTTGAACCGCGAACGCTGGTGACGCGGTCAATCATGCCAATCGTGAACGACCTGGACCGCCAGTACTTTGCGGCAGGCACCCAAACCCAAGACGAGGTGGGGTACTTGGCCTACCATCAGAACCCGACGATCTTTGGCAAAATGTTTGTTGGCGAACCGGACCAGCTGATTAAAGAGCTGGGCGAAGACGAGGCCATTCAGGAGGCGGACACGATTTTGATCACCGTGCCGTCCACACTGGGCGTTGACTACAATGTCCACCTGCTTAAAACCATCATGACCGACATTGCGCCGGCTTTGGGTTGGAAGTGATTGATCGAAAAGAGCGAGAGAGTCGCTCTTTTCTTTTACCCTTTGGCCGGCCAATACTTGCGTCCGATTGTGGTCAAAAATATTTTGCACATTTTCATTGACAGCGGTTACATGACGTGGTATCTTGTTGTTGGATGATGGGAGGGCGAGGAAGGAACAACCTCGTCAGAACCACCCGGAAACTTCCTGGCGATCCGACCTGTACTTCAGGGTTGACCAGGCATGCTGAGCCTTCCGATCGGTTTGGCGATGAAGACTGCGTGAGAAGCGCAGGGCCCTTCCAGGGCGCATGGCAGGATGCTGCTATCACTTTTCCTAACTTAATAAAGCGACTCAAAGCGGTGACGTGGCGAGGATAGCAGGCAGGGGTAACCCTGCAATAAAGGCCACCGGGGTACACTCGGTGGCAGGGGACACCATTTCGAAAGGAATGGTGCCCTTGTTGTGCGGTTAAATAGTGCGGTGGCGTCTTCCGGATTTTCTGGAAATTTCAGGAAAATTCGGAAGGCGTTTTTTCTTTGGCGCCGACGAGAGATGGTGACGTTCAGAGTGATGTTGTGGCCGTGAGAATTGGCGACCAGGAGGATTTAAGCATAAAAATAGCGTTCCTCTGCAGGGACGCCATGTGCGAGCAGCGATTAGTTGGCAGCCGGTGTGCCGAAGTGCTTCAAATTAGCGAGCGCAATGCCGCCGCCCACAATGATGACGATCCCGCCGACCCAGCCCAGCAAGGGAATCAGCGCGACACCGCCACCGACAATAAGCAAGATCGCGGCCGCCGGCTTCACCAGTTCGGAATTCTTATAGTAAATCAGGGAATATATCCCCAGCGCCAGGGCAGCAAGTTTCAGTAAGAAAAAGAGGATCCCCCAGACGGAGGTGGTGTTGGTGTTCCCGTTGGCGACGTCCCCAATGGCCGAGGCGGTGATCACGAGCGGTGCAATCAGCAGGATCACACCGGCCACCAGACCGTAGATGCCGTCAGCCAGGATCAGTGATTTAGTTTTCATCTTTCTTCCTCCAGAATATGATAATGGCGTTAACAAAGGCCAGAGTCATTATCACCCCGCCTGTGCGACGGGTCAAAGATTTTGCCTTGAGGGCCAGCGCTGTGGCTCAAGTCGCGTCGGCAGCGGGTGAGGCAGGTAAGACCGAAGATGAGGCGGCACTTGTGACTCGGGTGATCGACGTTTCACCACATTTTTACGTTAGCAGTCTTCAGAGAAACCTAAATCATAATGGTTCAAGCGCCCTGTACCAGCATGATGCCGGTGCAGGCGGCCAAAATATATAATAGGCGATTGACAATTAGGCACCTAACATATAAACTGGTCTTAATGATAAGCCATAGGCACTGGTTATCTATTTTGAATATTCTCATGTGGGTATGCCGGCGCAATGAATGAGGTCATGACCAGCGAGTGGCCAGAGCAAGCGTTAGAAGGGGGAAATTGATATGCATGTCATGATGACGATGGAAAATGTAAAGATGGACGGTGTCAAGCGGGCGTCAACGGTTTTGGGTAATGCGTTGGCCGCAGAGTCTGAGATAGACCTGTGGTACTATTCGCTCGCCGAGACGACCCCCTTTTTCGAACTGGACGCACCGCTGATTGTTGCGCAACCCGCTGCTGATCCTTCCTTGGCGAACTTTTTCGGAGCTGATCCTTACGCCGTCTATCGGGATCAGATCACGGATTTAGTTTTTCAAATCAAGCGGCTGGCAATCGATGTGGTGATTTTGCCAGCTGGACTTTTGAACAGCTTCGCGCCACTTCTCAAGGCACAATGTCCGAATGTGCGCTTGATTGGATGGATGCACAACAATTTCAACACTTACATGAATGACTATTACCAGGAGATGCAGGCCGAGTTTGTCGCCGGGCTCAAGGCAGTGGATGAGTTGATCGTCCTGACCGACGCGGATTACGATGAGTATCGCCGCTACAATGAGCATATTGTCAAAATTTACAACCCGCTGACGATCGACGCGGCCCAGTCGGATTTGAGTCAACCAATCGTGGCCTTTACCGGCCGAATCGCAATTCAGCACAAGGGTATCGATCTGCTGCTGCGGGCCGCGCCGACCCTGACGCCGGGGTGGCGGATCGCGATCGCCGGTGATGGGGCCCCTGAAGACATGGCGCGCTTCCAGGCCCTGGTGGCCGAGCTGGGCGTGGCAGATCGAATCATTTACCGTGGCGCCCTGAAGGATGATGCGCTCAAGCGCCATTATCAAGACGCTTCCGTGTTCGTTTCAACCTCGCGCTGGGAGGGAATGCCGCTGGTGATCGGCGAAGCGATGGCCAGTGGGTTGCCCGTTGTCGCCATGTCAAACTCCGGTTCTGATGAGTTTCTTCAGAATGGTCGCTATGGCTATCTCACTGCGCCGGCAGATGTTGCCGACTTCAGCCAACACCTGAATTTGATGACGCGCAATGCAAGCCTAAGACAGCATTTTTCACGGCGTTCGCTGAAACGTGCTCAGGATTTTGGCATTGATCAAATTGTCTCCGAATGGCTGCCGCTGCTGGGGGTCACTCAATGGAACGATAATTATGACGCGATGATGGGGTAGCCCGCGCAGGAATGCTTTTTTCATGCATCACGGTTTGCTAGGCTTTTGACTATTCACTATCTAGTAAAGTCTTTGGTATACTGGGCACGGAGGATCATGATGAATAAAAATGTCGAGAGTATCAATCACTTGCTGCGTCAGCTGATGCTTGAACAGCAGCGAATTATGACGGCGGATTTAAATGCTGACAGTGGGCTCACCCCGCAGCAGGCGCGTGCGCTCAGTGTCATTCACCGGCATCCTGGCATTATTCAGCGGGAACTGGCGGACACGTTCCAGCGCCGCTCGGCCAGCATCTCGAACCTGCTCCAGATTTTGCAACGCGACGGCTACATCACGCGGAAGGTCCCAACGGAAAGTGAGCGCACGAAGCAGATTTACCTCACCCCTAAAGGGCAAGCGGCAATTGCCGGGTTCGATGCCTATTACGATACGGTCGAGAGTCGCATGGTCAAAAATTTGTCGCCGGTCGAGCAGCAGACGCTGATTGGGCTGCTTGAAAAAATGGTGGGGTCGTACGATCCACCGGCTGGTGCTTTACAAACCGCCGGGAGTGCCACAGCGAAAGTGTGAAGCAAGGCCGTCTCAGATGAGGCGGCTTTTGTTTTGGCCGGGCGAGGTGGCCATGATGAGCAGCAAGCAGGCCGAGCTAGACGGCGTGCCTCGCGAAGGCTACAATGACAGACATTCACACCAATTTGGAGGCACAACATGCATATTGCCGCGTTTGAATCAGATCCGCACACCATCGCCGAGTTGGTCGATCTCATTTTGTTCTGTCAGGACGGTGAGGCCAAACTCAACATCACCATGGCCGAACAGCCCGACGTCTTTGCCATTCCGACGTACTATCAGGTGCCGGGTGGGGGGTTCTGGGTGGCAAAAGACGAGGCAGGCCATGTCGCCGGCTGCATTGGTCTGCTGAAACTGACGGCCACAACGGCGGTGCTCAAAAAATTTTTTGTGTATCCTCAGTTTCGCGGCCGGCCGGTCAGTTTGGGGTGGCAGCTATATCAGGTGATGCTGCAGGCAGCCAGGGCAAAGGGCTTCACGCGCCTAGTATTGGATACCCCAGAGGCTGAGCATCGTTCGCATCAGTTTTACGAGCGACAAGGGTTCACCCGCTGCCGGCGCGAGGACCTCGGCGGCGACTACGCCTTTCCAGACCGGGCGAGTCGGTTTTACCAGCTGAACCTGAACCAAGGCTGACGGGCGCAGTGTGATCAATTCATCCAGTGCGTGGAAACGCCGACTCGTTTGAGGCGGCGTTTTTTGCTGTACCGACAAAAAAACCACCCGATCCGATTCGAGTGGCCAAGAAAAAACATCTAGGGGAGTTGGGGTAAACGAGCTCATCTGGTTCCGGCCAGCACATGTTGTGCTGGCGGAAGGGGAGGTGCGACGAGCTCAACCTTGCTTACTATCATACAGTTGAGTTGCTGAACGTTCAATGACATTAAGCAAATAATTTTACGATCCAGTAAAGATTTTGCTGCTGGTTCTCCTTTTGCAGGTCTTGGTGCAGCCAGCAAGCACAAAAAAAGAAGAACTCTAAACGAGTTCTTCCTTTGCCTCAACGCACCATCAATGATTTACGCTTGGGCTTTGCTGATGGCATCGGCGACCGCGTCCTGCAGTGCGTGGCTCGTGACCGACGCGCCGGTGACTGCATCCACCTTTGGCGAATTGGCGGCAACCATTTCCGCAGGCAGCTGCTTGATGGCCTTCAGTCCCACATCCGCACTTTCACTTTGCTTAAGGACCTCGACGTTTTCAAGCTTACCGGCGGCGTAGGTGACGCGGACGACAATTTCGTTGCCCATGCCGGCATCACTGACACCGATGTATTGATTCGGGCCGACGTGATAATCAGTGGTCTCTGACTTGCTGGAGTCGTGTTCAGAAGCGCCGCTGGTCGCATCAGTCTGCTGGTCAGACTGTTTCTCAGAGGCACCGCTGTTGGCGTCAGTGTGCGCTGCAGTCTTTGTCGCGGCGGTCGGAGTCAGGCCATGCGCCGCATTTTCGCCGGCGATCTTGCCCCAGATCAGGCACTCGGCCAGGTTGTTACCACCTTGATACTGGTTGGCGTTGATGCCGCCAAGTTCACCGGCAGAGTACAGATTCTTGATGGCCTGACCGTCAGGCTTCAAGACCTCGGCCCGGCTGTTGCGGCGTGGACCGCCTTGCGTGTTGAGCACTGTCTGACGCAGCGGCACGGCGTAGTATGGGCCATCGTCAAACGCGCGCATCGTCGCCACCGGCCGGTCAAAGGCGTAATCTCGACCCGCCTCAACGAAGTGGTCGAAGTCCTGACGGGCCTTGACCAGCACGTCTGGCTTGGCATTGATCAGCTTGGCCAAATCTTCCAAGGTGGCAGCTTTGATGGTGATGTCGTCAAAATTGTCCACTGGCAGCTTATCTGCGTGAATCGCGTCCCACTGCGCTTGATCGAAAATCAAGTGCGGGTGATCGTTGGCAATCGGCACTTGCCAGGTCCCGTGGTAGTAAATGTGGCCGTGCTTGTTGGCTTCGGCTTCGTTGAAGTAGCGGGAACCATCGTCGCCGACCGTGAAGGTACTGCCGTCAGCGGCTTTTGGCCAGCTCAGGATCAAGCGGCCACGGGTGCCGGCAGGGCCGGCAAAGGTGAGCCCATGCAGCATGCCCAACGATTCGTAATTGGCCATGTGCCACATGTCCGCGCCGACTTCTTCGCCCAGTTTGATGCCGTCGCCTTTGTTGTACAGCGAGCCGATTGGTGCGAGCCGGGAAGCCTTCAGGTAATCCTGAATCATTGCCGGATTGTTTTCAAAACCACCGGTGGCCATGATCACGCCGCCGCGGGCTTTGATGTTCAGCAGCACGTGGTCGTGCTCAATTTGGGCACCGAGTACGGCACCGGTTTGAGAATCCTGAACTAAGTGCTTGGCAGGGGAGCTGTACCAAACCGTGATCTTATCGCTGCGGTCAAGCACTTCTTTGCGCAGCTTCTTCCACAAGGCGGAGTCGAACTGGCGCTCATGCACAACGAGCAGGTCATACGCGTTTACGCCGGGAAAATCTGGGAATTCATGCAGGATGCCGTGTAGGTCTACCTTGCTGTGATCCCAGTCCTTGGCGATGCTCAGCGGCTCAACGCCGAGGTACTTGCGAAAGTAATCCGGCATTTTGACCATGCCATCGACGTAGGTGTCGATCATGTCTTCGTCCAGGTGCATCGGCGCGGTCATGGCTTTGTAGTAGGCTTTCAGCTGGTCAAAGTCGGTGCCAGCACCGACGACTTGGCCGGCGTAGCGGGTATTGCCGCCTTCGTGGCCCTCCGGCGCAGAATCAACCAGCAGCACCTGCGCCCCAGCATCTGCGGCAAACCGCGCGGCGGTCGCCCCGGCACCACCAAAGCCCAAAACAACCACATCATAAGTCTGATCCCAATTTGTTTCGGCAGTCATCTGATGATTCTCCTTTGTGGTTCCACTGTAAAGGTGGATGAATTTAATGAATTGAGTGAAACATTGGTCAAGAAACTGGACCGTTTTCTGATCCTTCAGCACGCCGTTAGCGTCGAATGCCGTTGCGGCATGGGGTAGCATGAACTCATTGCCCGGCAGCACGCAGGCATCGACCCCTGGTGCATCGAGCACATGCCGCAGGTCCATCTGGGCGCGGACGGTGCCTTGAGCACCAAGTGACGCGCCGACGATCATCACCGGTTTGCCGGCCAGTGAGTGATAACTGGCGGACAGCCATTCAATCACGCTTTTGAGGCTGGCGGTCATGGAATGATCGTACTCTGGCGTCGCAATGATGATCCCATCGGCTGCTTCGACTTTGCGAATCAGCGTTTCGATGACCGGCGGAAATTGGTCAAGCGCGTCCTCATTAAACATCGGCAGGTCGCGAACCTCTTGCAGATCGATTGAAGCGGTGTTGGCAAAATGCTGTTTCATGTACCTCAGCAACACGCGGTTGTACGACTTGGTCGCGTTGTTGCCGACGATTGCGAGTAATTTCACCTCAGCATCTTCTTTCTATAAATAAAATTCTCACGAACATTTACAGGGTCATTGTAGCGCTATCATGAACCATTCGTAAGTGTCAATACTGGGGCCAGGGGGGGCAGGTTACCGCGCAACTAGTCCTCTCTACAGACAGTAAATTGGTGGCACGGCAGGCCCGTGGCCAAAATGTGTCAACCAATTTTGTCATTAAAGCTGACACGGCTTGTTAGAGATTTGCGGTTGAGAAAGCCTAATGCTGCGCCTGCAGAAAGCGCTCACGGCGAAATTGGTTCGGCTGAGCGCGCTTGTTGAAAATTGGTATGGGTAAAATCGGGGGTACAATATCGCCATATCAATTTTGCGGAGGTGAGCTGATGAATGGGGCAAACACGGCGTTTATCATTGTTGCGAGTGTACTAGTGTGGTTCATGACGCCAGGTCTGGCGTTTTATTACGGGGGATTGGTTTCCAAGCGCAATGTGGTGAACACGATGCTGTCGGTGTTCTACATCACGGGGCTGGCGATTATTTTGTGGCTGCTTATCGGTTACGAGCTGAGCTTTGGCACTGATATTGGCGGCGTCATTGGCCGGGTTCGCGGTCTGTTTATGAACGGGGTCAATTTGACGAAGGTGGGCGCAAGCGGATTGCCGCAAGGGGCCTATGCCTTATTTCAGATGATGTTTGCCATTATCACGCCGGCGCTGTTTATCGGGGCCGTGGTCGGCCGGATTCGCTTCCGGTTTTTGACCTGGTTCATCGTGCTTTGGAGCCTGCTGGTGTACTACCCGCTGGTTCATCTGATCTGGAGTCCGGCCGGGCTGTTGACGCATTTGCACGTGGTGGATTTTGCGGGCGGCACGGTCATTCATGTCAATGCCGGCGTCACCGCGCTGGTTTTGTGCGCTTTTTTAGGCGAGCGCAACGCCAAGCAGGTGCAACCCTATAACCGCACCTGGGTGCTGCTGGGCACAGCGATTCTGTGGATCGGGTGGTATGGCTTCAACGCCGGCTCCGCGCTTGGGGCCAACATGGCGGCAGTCACGGCGGCGTTGACCACCAGCCTGGCGGCAGCCAGTGCAATGTGCACTTGGATGGTGCTGGATGTCGAACGCGGCGGCAAGCCGACGCTGATTGGTGGGTGCACCGGCGCCTTGTGCGGGCTGGTTGGCATCACGCCAGCTGCCGGCTACGTCACGCTGTTCGGCAGTTTCGTGATTGGCATCATCGCCACCTTGTGCAGCTATGCGTTCATCAACGTTATCAAACCGCGGTTGCATGTTGACGATGCGCTTGATGCGTTTGGCTGTCACGGCGTTTCGGGGATTGTCGGTAGTTTGCTTACCGGTTTTTTTGCCACGCGCAGTGTCAATGGGTCACTGCCCGTCAGCGGCCTGTTTTACGGCGGGGGATGGCAGCTGGTGGGCAGTCAGCTGATCGGCACCGCAGCGTCGATTGTGCTGGCCGGTGGGCTGACTGCCTTGATCTGCATTGTGTTGCGGCGGTTCATCCCGATGCGAGTGGCCGCGCACGATGAAGCCGTGGGGCTGGACATCAGCGAACACGGCGAGGTCGCTGATGAGCGGAGCCAAAACGAGGTGCTCCAGTACCCCGATGAGTTTATTGGCCAGTTGGGCGGGTTTGCCCCAAAACCGTCGCGCGGCCGGCGCCAGCCGCCTAAATCGAGTCACTGAGCCAAAGGTCAGCCCACTAACTGGCCAACTGAGACTTCAGAAAAAAGGCAGAATACCAAGTTGACTTGGTATTCTGCCTTTGCTCGTCCAGGTAAAATACATTACGGCACCATTAATCGGGGGTGAGTGGATGGAACCTTTGGCCGCAAAGTTTGGCCGGGCGTTGTATCAGCTGCGCGAGCGCAGCGGTTTGTCTCGCAAGCAGGCAGCGATGGCGGCCGAGTTATCACTAAATGCCTTGTCTAGTATTGAAAATGGGACCGCACTGGTGAAACTCGACACCCTGACCCGGATGTTACAGGTTTATGGGGTCAGCATTGATCACTTTATGCAGCAGCTGGATGGTGCAGGTTCAGCGCACGCTGTTCAGCCGCCTGATTCGTTGCACTTTGCGCCAGAGGCCCGGTATTTTATCCTCGATACCAAGGGCGAGGTCACCGCGAACAACTATGCAGACCGCGACTTTGTTGCCTATTCTTGGCAGCCGCGTCAGTTCGGGAAGGTGCGCGAAGGAGACTGGTTCATTTACCGCCGGCCGCAAAGCGCCAGCGAAACCAAGTCCTGGTACTTGTTTGGTGCTGGTCAAATCGGGAAAATCACGCCGCTGCCAGATGGCCGGGTTACCGCGCGCATCGAGCGCCCTTTCCCGTTTCCGCAATATCTGCTCGCCGATACCGACCTAAAGGACTTCGACTGGCAGTTTAAGCAAAGAATGCGACCGGACTGGCTCTATTTCTTCAACCAGTACGGGATGACCGAGATTAAGCGCGAGGATTTTGTCCGCCTGCTTGACCTGTCCAAGGTGCCGCAAGATGCGGCCCTATTGACTGAAGAGGGGCAGGTATACCGGCATATCATTGACGGCCAGTATCTTGTGACTGAAAGGGAAGAACGGGTCAAAGCCCGGATCGGCCAAACTGTCTTAGCGGAACGGGTCAAAGCAAATTACGCCTATCGCTGCGCCGTGACCGGCATCAATACGCGCTCGCTACTGGTTGCCTCACACATCATTCCCTGGCGGGTCGATGCCGGCAGGCGCCTTGATCCGGGTAACGTGATTTGCCTGTCGCCGCTATGGGACCGCGCCTTTGACCAAGGGCTTGTGACCTTCACGCCGAAGGAGAAAAAGGTGGTGCTGTCACCAGTCATTCAGCGTGACCCGGCACTCGAACGGCTGCTAGCCCCCTATGCAGATCGCCGACTGACGCTGCCATGGCACGCGGCGCCTGAGGCAGAGGCGCTTACGTACCACAATCAGAATATTTTTAAGCACTAGCAAAAGGCCATCATGACGAGTTTTGTTGTGATGGCCTTTTGACATTAGGGCAGGACTTAGACTTAGGATTTCACTGGTTGATGAGACGCATGTGTTAGAACCCGATCGCTCTTCGTCGCGTTGAGCCGGTTCATTCCGAAACGTGGCCCCACCTGATGATGTCACAAAAAAAAGAGCCGCCAGTGCGACTCGTTTTAAGCTAATGCTCCAATTTACATTTTTGATAATGACCTTTAGCCTTAGCCTGTTTTAGGGTCATCTTAGACACATGCTTGCTTCGCTTGAGGGAAATACAGTTCCGATTTAAGTGGTAAACGTGACCGCCATTAACGATGTAAACGGTTGTCTTGTCGGAAAGGCCTTTGGTTGTTTTGGGGGCTGGTTTTTTAGCCGGTTTTCGACCTGGCGCTTTTGCCTTCGGCTTGATTGATGGTTTTTTAACCGGCACCTTCGTGACGGGCTTTTTAGTCGGTTTCTTAACGGGTGCCTTAGCGACTGGCTTCTTAGCAGGAGCCAGCGCGGCTTTGGAAACGATACTGTTACCGTTCTTGTAGTCTAAAGTCACGCCTTTTTGTACATTGAAAATATACACGTTGAAGTGAATGGCATTGCTTCCAAGGCTTTGAGCTTCCATATGGATGCCCCGTGCCAATAGTTCACTGCTGCGGAAAACTGGTTGCACGCGATAGCGCACGTAGTTTTTATGGTGCATCCGCAGATAAGTTGCCACTTGATTTTCGTAGCGTTCCATACTTGGCGCGTTAAGCGAAGCGGTTGCGGTAATCAAGTTTTTCATATTGTTGTTCTGACCGGTCAGTTGGAAGCCGATTAAGTGGCTGCGGTTGAAGAGGTAACCACCGTTCAGCTTCTTATTGTGCCAACCGGTTGGGGCAACATAGAGTGGTTGCCGTGCGCTTTTGGGCATCAGCTTGAAGTTCAAGTTGCCCTGGGCCAGAGTCGCACGATTGTATCTGTCAAGATTACTATAGCTGGCCCACGCCCCAGTATTTTTCAGTTCTTTTGCTGAAAAATCGCTACGATTACCATTGACCGTGACGACCTGTTGTCCATGATAATTTTGTGCAGCAAACCATGCGTATGTATTCGGTCGTGGTGTGGCAGCTTGCGTGGGTTGTGGTGGCATGTAGGCGAGGCCAATGGTTACGCCAATCAGCGCGACTAAACTGGTAACTGCACTGCGAACCTCAACTTTGTTTAACATAATAAATTCTCCTCCAAAGTGTAACTAGCGATAAACGCCAACTCATAGTCTGCCGGGTTTTGTTGAAGATTGCAATCAAATCCTTCCATCCCACCTGGCGGCGGTACAGAAGCTGAATTGCTTCATAAACCAAACCATTAGTTGCGTTGGTCGTTGAGCGGTTTACGTGCGGGGGTCAATGCTGGGTGGAGAGGAATCAGTGTGAGGCGAGATACTTAGAAAACTAATAGGGTCAAGCAGTTTGAACGAGTAGTCAGGCTCCCTGCTGCTTGCATTCGTGACTGAGGTGTGTCGGCAGGGGGCGACATACAGTATTAACAGTGTGCGGCAATTGAAGGCAAGCAATTATTGAGGACGCCAGGTTTAAGTTCAGTTTAGATTGGCAGCTCTGCATTAAGGGGACTCCGCCTTGGCAGTCGGCTAGCGCAATCTTCCGCGAGTCAGAGTTGGTCACGGTGAAGATGTTTGGCAGGGGAGAAAAATAGGCGAATTAAGTTTGATTCGATCCCTCAATTTTCAAGTCAAGTGCAACGATGATAACGAATCCTTGATAGTGGTCTA